>JACQXL010000069.1 GCA_016208805.1 Planctomycetota bacterium
TTCTGCTGGAGCAACGGACGGTCGTTGGCGAATTCTATGAAGTCGCTGACTATCTTGTTAAGCCGGTCGGATTCGGAAAGGACGATATTGAGTAATTTCTTGTTATCGGCCGCGTCTGCCTGCCCGACCGTGATGAGTCCCTGGACCGCGCCTTTAATTGAGGCCAGCGGGTTACGAATCTCGTGGGCCATGCCGATGCTCATTTCTCTTAAAGACTCCAGGAGATTGGCCCGCTCGGCCATCTCCGCCTTGAGCCGCCGCTCGTGCGCCAGTTCGCTCAAGAGCCGGCCGGTGGAATAGGCCACGAAGTGCAGTATCAACCCGAAGAAAAACAGATACGGCAATATAAACCTGAATCCCTTGGCCGAGGTTTTGACATAGTCAGGCGACAGGAGCGGCAGTGTAAACCCGCCCGCCGCGCTGACTGAATATAAAATCGTTATCGTGGCCAGAAGAATGCTGGAAGCGGACGCGTAAAAAAGTCCGATTTTAGGCGAGCCCATTATATTCGCCGCCAGTATCAGCACAAAATAGAATGTTACAAAGATGCTGCCGGAACCGCCTGTAAAATACGATAGGCCGGTGACCAATAACACGTCTACGCTTATCTGCAGAAGCGCCTGTTTTCGTTCGTTGCCGGGCGGCACATATTGAATCAGGAGCAGGTAAATGATATTAACCAGACACGCAAATACCAGAATCACATAAGCGGCCAGAATATGCGGCGGGAAACCGAAGAGTTTGACCGATAACGGGCTAAAGGAAAGATGATAGATAATGATTGCGCCCAGGCCCAATATCGCAACCACTAACCGGTAGAACAAGAACCATTTAAGCGCACGCGCCACTGTATTTAATCCTTGGGGGGCTATTTACCCTTCTTCATCACCTTTTTCTGAATCTCAAAGATAGGCATCATAATGGCCAGGACCACGCCGCCCACAAAAACGCCCATCACGCCAATCATCAACGGCTCAATAAGCGAGGTCAACGATTCCACGAGCGATTTGACCTGCTGGTCGTAGAATTCGGATATTGTTTCAAGGAGCGCTTCCAGTGCGCCTGATTTTTCGCCGATGCCGATCATCCGGGTGACCATCGGCGGAAAGACCGGGCTGCGCGAGAGCGGCTCGTTGAGACTTTCGCCTTTCCTAACATTTTCCTTAGCGAAGTTTATGGCATCTTCAATGATACGGTTACCGGAAGTCGTGGCCACGATTTCCAGCGCGCCCAGAATCGGCACGCCGCTTTTAATCAACGTGGCAAATGTCCGGCTGAACCGCGAAATCGCCACCTTTTTGAACAGTTCGCCGAAGATGGGCAAGCGGAGCAATGTCCAGTGATACCAGTATTCGCCGGTTTTAGTTTTAGTAAACATCACCAACCCGAAGATGACCGCTCCGACACCGAGGACAACCAGGAGCGGCACTTCGCGCTCATCGCCCTCGGCCGGATCGGCGCGACGCCGGGCGTCGACAAGGAGACGCGGACCGACTGCGTCAAGGTCCTGAACTACTACCTCGACAAGGGCAAGAACCTGACGCCGCCGTTCGCGGCGATCCGCACCTTTTCCACGATACTTGCCAGCACCAGTTTGAAACCCATATTATCCGTCTGTTCCTGCAAGACCTCCAGCGATTCCAGGAGCGGGATACCGGCGGAAATCATCGTGGATAACTGGCGCGTAAAAACGA
Organism: Planctomycetota bacterium; assembly: GCA_016208805.1. Taxonomy (GTDB): domain Bacteria; phylum Planctomycetota; class MHYJ01; order JACQXL01; family JACQXL01; genus JACQXL01. Next base: position 1,695 of record JACQXL010000069.1, read on the forward strand.
CCAGTTCCTCCATTTTGATTCTCTTGGCCGGTTTGGGCTTTGACTGGAACAAGGCGGCGAATCCGGATTTCGCCTGTTTGACCTCCGAAGCGGACAGAAGCGTCATCCCCTGTCTTTTTAACTCGGTGGATACCTCGGCGACCGTATTGGCGCGCATCGTGCTGGTGGTGGTTTTGCCATCGCTTTTTTTAGCGGTGTATTTGAATTGTGTCATAATTACTCCTTTTCAGGGTGTCCAAAAAGCCCCCATATGTCATTCTGATGGCGCCAACGGCGCCAGAAGAATCTCATTTTATGCTGGTTTGAAGCGAGATTCTTCGTCCCGACACTCCGTGTCGGGGCTCAGAATGACAGCCGGCGCGACCTTTTTGGACACCCTGTTTAAGAATATATTAAGTATTTCTAAGGACTTCGTCAAGAGAAGTTAGACCCTGCATTGCCTTGCGCAGGCCGGCGCGCCGAATCGTGAGCATACTGAGTTTGTTAACGGCGTAATCCCTTATTTCCAGGAGCGAGGCGCCTTTGACTACCATCCGCCTGACCTCGTCATCAATATCCAGGACTTCATAAATAGCGGCGCGCCCTTTGTAACCGCCGGCGCAACGGGGACAACCGGCCTGTTTGAAAAATGTCGCTTTGCCGAGTTCATCCTTGGTCACGCCAGCGGCCAGCAGGTCTTTTTCCGGGATTTCAGCCGGCGTCTTGCAGTTGCTGCAGAGTTTCCTGAGAAGCCGCTGGTTGGCAACCAGTAACACCGCCGATGACACCATAAACGGGTCAATGCCCATATCAATCAGTCGCGAAACGGTAGAAACGCTGTCGTTGGTATGAAGCGTGCTGAAGACCAGGTGGCCGGTGATAGCGGCCTTTATTGCGATATCAGCTGTTTCCAGGTCGCGCATTTCGCCAATCATTATAATATCAGGGTCCTGCCTGAGGATTGAACGCAACGCCGCGCCGAAGGTCATCCCCTGTTTGGGGTTGACCGGCACCTGCAGGATGCCCGGCAACTGGTATTCAACCGGGTCTTCCACGGTAATCAGGTTTTCTTCCGGATTAAATGTTTCTTTGACGGCGCAATAAAGCGTGGTGGTTTTACCGGAGCCGGTGGGTCCCGAGACAAGCACCATTCCGTATGATGCGTTAATCGCCTTTTGGAATGCCTTGTGCGCGACTTCTTCAAAACCAAGGTCGTCCAGTTTAAGATTAAGACTGGACGAATCAAGGATTCTCATCACGACCCGTTCGCCGTGGACGGTCGGCACAACCGCCACGCGGAAATCAATTCGCCGGCCTTCAAACTTAATCTGGAACTTGCCGTCCTGGGGCACCCGGCGCTCGGAGATATCCAGCGCGGACATAATCTTTATTCTGGAAGCGATGGCGTTGTGCAGGCGCTTTGGCGGCAAGAATGCCTCGTGCAGAACGCCGTCCATCCTGAATCTAACCCTGACTTTTTTCTCGTACGGTTCAATATGGATATCGCTGGCGCCTTCCCTGAGGGCGCGGAAGATAAGCATATTGACCAGTTTAATCACCGGGCTGTCGCTGGCCTCGCCGGTAATCTGGGACATATCTATTTTTTCATCTGCGACTTCGCTTTCAGACAACTCTATTTCCGGCCCGCCCATCTCGCCCGTCAAATCGTCAACCATTTCTTCTATTTTATGCGATTCGTCGGGGTTATAGGCGCGCTTAATGGCCTCTTTAAGATGGCGCTCCAGCACCAGCGTCATTCTCAGGTCGCATTTGGTTAAAAGCCGGATATCGTCCAGTTTGACCACATCAAAAGGGTCGGCCACCGCAATGGTGAGAATATTACTTATCTTGGATAACGGCAAGATATTGTAATGATTTGCTTTGTCTTCCGGAATGATGGCCAGGATTTTCTCATCCGTAGCAATCTTTTCGGTGATGAGCGGCGGGATTTTGACCTCAACGGCCAGCAGAGCCAGAAGCGCATTTTCGTCCAGCACCTGCTTGTCAATCACCGCATCAGCGAAAGATTTATTCTCTTTATTGGCCGCTTCTATCAACTCGGCTGATTTTTCCTGCGTGATGGTTTTGGTCCTGAGCAGGATATTGTTTATTTTCTTATCAAACGAGGTTATCATATGTAGTGCGGCTGCCTGTGAAGTTACAGCCGACTATAGGTGGCAGTAATCTTCACAGACTGCCACCTATAAAAATTACGCTTCGGTAATGCGCAGGACTTCCTCAATGGTCGTCTTGCCCCGAATCACGTTCAATATGCCGCACCGCCTGAGCGGTATCATTCCCATCTGCTTGATGCCGTGTTCTCTGATATCAAGAACCGAGGTGCCCTTGATAATCATTTTGCGAATCTCATCGTCAATCTCCAGCGCTTCCAGGAAGGCAAACCGGCCTTTATAACCCTCGTTGCACATCGGACAGCCGGTCGGGCGATAAATGACCATGTTCTTGAAATCCTCCGGCCTGAACCCGATTTCAATAAGTTTCTCCTCCGGCGGCAGTTTGTCATACGGCCGTTTGCAGGCCTGGCATAGTTTCCGGGCCAGCCGCTGGGCCGATAATAATATCACCGAAGACGAAACCAGAAACGGATCAACGCCCATATCAATCAAACGCGATATTGACGACGGCGCATCGTTGGTATGCAAGGTGCTCAAAACAAGGTGTCCGGTCATCGCGGCCTTGACGGCAATGCCGGCCGTTTCGCCGTCGCGGATTTCGCCTATCACAACCTTATTCGGGTCCTGCCTCAAGATCGCGCGTAATGCCAGGGCAAAGGTCAATCCTCGTTTGGCATTAACCGGGATTTGGCCGACGCCCTCCAATTGATACTCAACCGGGTCTTCCACCGTCATAAAATTCTCTTCCGGGGACAGAATCTCTTTAACGGCTGAATAAAGGGTGGTGGATTTGCCGGAGCCGGTCGGGCCGGTGACCAGCAACATCCCGTAAGGCGCATTAATGGCTTTCCGGAACGCGCCTAACGCCTGCGGCTCAAAACCCAGAACATCCAGCCCCATCGTGATGCTGGATGAATCCAGCACGCGCATCACCACCTTTTCGCCGAAGATGGTCGGCAGGGTGGACACCCGGAAGTCAATCTGGCGGCCTTCAAACTTTATCTGGAACTTGCCGTCCTGGGGGATACGCCGTTCGGCAATATCCAGCGAGGTCATAATCTTCATTCTGGAAATGATGGCATTAAACAGTTTTTTCGGCGGCGTGAGCGCCTCGTGCAGCACGCCGTCTTTACGATAGCGGATAACCACCTTCTTCTCAAACGGTTCCACATGGATATCGCTGGCGCCTTCCTGGAGCGCCTTATAAATAATCATATTGACGAATTTGACAATCGGCGCATCCTCGGCCGCCGCGCTTAACTCCGTCGCATTCACATCCTCATCTATGTCGTATTTGGTCAATTCCACGTCTTCGGCCACGGTCTTCTCCAGCAAATCATCCATCTCTTTCTCGCCCGGATTATACACCCGTTGAATCCCTTCCTGTATCTTTGTCTCGAGCGCCAGCACCAACCTTACCTCGCAATTCAGCACCAGTTTCAGTTCGTCAATCTTGAGAATATCAAACGGATTGGAAACGGCGATGGTCATTGCATTGCCGATTTTGGCAATCGGCAGGATGCCGTATGACTTGGCCTTTTCCTGCGGCAGCGACTGGACCAGCGCGTGGTCCACCTGGATTTTATCAATGTCAATCGGCGGGACATTGGATTCCGTGGCAATCGCGCCCAGGATATCGGTCGGTGAAAGCAGGTTGTTCTTGCTCAGCAATTCCAGATACGAAATCTTATCCTTTTCCGACTGTTTCAGTATCTCGTTGTTCTTATCGGACGTAATCAGCCCGCGCTTCAAGAGGATACTGCTGACCTTTTTATCAATATTTATCGCCATATGGGTTATTTGCCGCCGAATGAGTTAATCACCTGTTTAATCTGCGAGACCGTGCTGACAAACACGAACGCCTTGCACTTGGTGGCCTTTTCTATCTCCTCAAACACCTTCTCGCTCAGCGGCCCGGAAATTGCTATCGTAACGATAGTGCTGATTTTATCCAGAATTACCAACTGGTGCTGTTTCATAAACTCCACCGGCAGAAGTTGGAATATTTCCTTGTTAACGGTGTAATGAGTCGCGTCAATATAAGGCAGCCCGAACTGGGTGGAGAGCGCGGCCGCGATATCGTATTCGGTAATCGCGCCGAGTTTGACCAGCGTCTCGCCCAACAAACCGCCGGTCTTCTGCTGTTCCTTCAATGCGACCTGCAACTGGTCGTTGGTTATCAGGCCGTCGTCAATCAGCAGTTCGCCCAACCTTTTCTTGGTGATTTTAGCAATATTTACCATACATCAACACTCATTGCCACGGCGTTGCCGCCGCCCAGGCACAATACGGATAACCCTCTCTTCAATTTTCTATCTTTTCCTTCAGACAGTGAGGACGATTTGTCTTCAGGACGAACCTGCAGGGCGTAAATCAACGTGGTCAGTATTCTGGCGCCGCTGCACCCAATCGGATGCCCCAGCGCCACGGCCCCGCCGTTAACATTTACTTTTTCCGGCGGTATTTTCAACTCTTTTGTCAACGCTACGGCCGCGGCTGAAAACGCCTCGTTTATCTCAAACAGGTCAAAATCGGAAATCTTTGCGCCGGTCCGGCCCAGCAGTCTCTTGACCGCCTCTAACGGCGCCATCATCACCCATTCCGGCGCCAATCCGCCCGTCGCATAGCCGTTGATTCGGGCCAGCGGCTTGACATTATGCTTGGCGGCGAACTCGGCGCTCATCACCGCCAGCGCGGCCGCGCCGTCGCTTATCTGCGAGGCATTGCCGGCCGTCACCGTCCCGTCCGGCTTGAACGCCGGTTTCAGTTTTGCTAATCCTTCCAGCGTCGCATCCGAGCGTATCCCTTCATCCTTGTCAAATATAACTTCTTCTTTGCTCTTACCGGCCGGCGGCAGATTTACCCCAACAATCTCGGCCGTGAATTTCCCTTCCTTGGTGGCCCGGGCCGCTTTAAGATGGCTGTTCAGCGCGAACTCGTCCTGTATCTGGCGGGTAACATTATATTTACCGGCCACTAGTTCGGCCGTGTTGCCCATATGAAAATCATTATAAATATCCCAGAGCCCGTCAATGACCATCGCATCAATCAGTTTGCCGTGCCCGAGCCGCTGGCCGGCCCTGGCATTGGGCAGCAGATACGGCGCATTGGTCATGCTCTCCATCCCGCCGGCCACCACGCACTCGTATTCGCCGGCGATGATGGAATTCGCGGCCAGCATCACCGACTTCAGACCGGAGCCGCAGACCTTATTAATAGTGTAAGCCCCGACCGCATCCGGTATCTTTGCCCCGCGGGCCGCCTGGCGGGCCGGATTCTGGCCCAGACCGGCCGTAACCACATCGCCCATCACCACTTCCTGCACCAACTCCGGTTTAATACCGGCCCGTTTGACCGCCTCGGCAATCACGATACTGCCCAGAGCCGGCGCGCTGAACGAACTCAACGAGCCCTGGAACCTGCCTAACGGCGTCCGGACCGCGCTTGCGATTACTACTTCTTTCATCTCTTGACAATCATCTCAGAATTTGTTTTATACAATCTCGGGCTCGTCCCGCACCCACTTTGGCTGAAGGGCTTACTGTATAGCCGTGTCTTTGTGCCAAAGTAGGTGCGGGGCTAGCCTAGCTCAATGGTAGAGCTCCGCTTTCGTAAAGCGGAGGTTGTGGGTTCGAATCCCATGGCTAGCTTTTTTTCTTGGTCACCTGTCCGCTCACGCCTATCTTCTTGAATTTCTCCACGCACGCCCTGGCATCCGCCTCGGCCACATCCTTCAGCACCGGCACAATGGTCCGGTTGGTCAACTGCCGGGCCTGTTCTATTGATATTTTCTTTATCTCGGCAATAAGTTTGGCCGCGTCCTCCTTCTTGGCCTGCGGCATGGCCGACAGGAACACGCCGCACTCGCAGGTCTTAACCGGTTCCTCTATATCAACCGTGCCTGAATCGGCCGGCGCCGGGCTTGCCTCCGGTTCGCTTGTCTTCGGTTGTTTAGATTCCAGGATATCTATCGGTTGAATATCGCCGCCAGTTCCATCGTCAACCGGCTGCATCTCCACGACCTCAGCGACCTCTTCAACCGGCGGTAACTCCACCACCTCACCGTTGTCTTCTACCGGCGGCAATTCTACCGCATCACCGTCATCCTCATACCCGGCCGACCCGTTAATCGGCGGCAGTTCCATGGCCGATGCTTCTATATCTGGGGGCACGGTAACCGGCGCGGCGACATTAGCCGCAGGGACGGCAGGTTTTGGTTGTGATGCTGGCGCTGTTGGTGCGGGCTTGGCTGTCCCGACCGCCGCCGGGACGGATGCGGGCTTGCCCGTCCCGACGGCTGTCGGGACGAAGGCGGGCTTTAAATCCGTTATCTTGATTCGCTTGCCGCAATGCGGACAAATATACTCGCTCTTAAGATTATAAGTCGTGCCTGCCATAAATATCCTCCTATTAGAACCCAGTTAGCCCGCAGTCCCAGCGGGACGAGGGCGTTACTGGTTCTTAGACCCCGCACCTATCCAGCACCTATCCTTCCCGCCTGACCGGTGCCAGTCGGGCAGGTCGGGATGGGTGCTGGATAGGTGCTGGGTTCCGCTGCGCTACACCCACTTATTCCGCCGGTACCACTCGGCTGTTTCTCTGATTCCTTTTTCTAACGGCGTCTCTGTGGTCAGGCCCCAGTCTTTGCGGGCCTTATCCGTCCGGCAGACCCAGTAATCCTGGGTCAACTCCAATGCCTTCTGACGGTTAAAAATAGTCACCTTACCGCGTATGCCGGAGACCGCTTCAAACACCGTCCCCAACCCCTTGATTAACATATCCGGCAGGGGCAGCGAACAGACGCCTCTGCTGTTACACACCGCGTTCTTTATGATATCGCTGAGTGTATTCAGCGCATACGGCTCTTCGTTGGCCACAAAATACGTCCCGCCTGAACACCGGGGATGCTGGACGACCTTGAGCATCGCATTGACCAGGTCGCGGACATAAATTATGCTCACATAACGCCGGTGATTAAACCGAGGCAGGAGCCCGTAACTTACCGCCTGGAAATAAACCAGCAGTCCCTCGTCGCGCGGACCGTAGACCGGCGGCGGACGCAGGATGGTTATCGGAACCATCTCAAAATAGTTCCGTAAAACCTCCTCGGCTTCTAATTTGGTTTTACCATAATCCGTGATAGGATGGCAAGAAGTTTCTTCATTTATTCCGCTGACCGATTCGGCCGGCCCGGCCGCCGCTAACGTGCTCAGGTGCAGGAACCGTTTCAGGCGCGCCGGTTTTGCTTCTGTTACGGCCTCAATCAGGTCTTTGGTCAGTTGGACATTACCCCGGTAGTAATCCTCAAACGAATATGCCTTAATCACGCCGGCCAGGTGATAGATATAATCCATATCGGTGATGACCTCTTTTAATCCTGCCCGAACTGACGGCCGGTCAGGCGGGTGGGTATCAGCGATATATTTGACGGGCAGATGTTTGAGCCACCTGCGGTTGCTGGTCGGGCGCACCAGGCAGAAGACCTGATCATTTTGGTTGATGAGTTGTTCGGCCAAGTGACTGCCGACAAACCCCGTTGCGCCGGTGACCAAGACTTTCATTAAACCGAATTATATCATCCGGGCATTGAACATCAACAAAATAATCTCGCCGCAGAGGCCGGTCGCACCACGAAGAATTATTATAAGGAAACCAGGAGACCAACCCCGATGGCCATCGGGACGGGACGAGTTATGGTCCATCCTTAAGGAGAATCGGTCATGCCAGAGGCATATCCGCCTGGGCGGACTGTACCACCTTAAGGGTCAGCCAATTATAGTTGGCAGCCCGTACGGGCCGCTCAAACTGTCACACTATAAACTTACCGGATGTAACCTATTAAACCGCAAAGATAGATTTTATGCCGGTTATAGGACAAAATCGCCCTCAGAAATAGGGGGAGGGGGGACGGGGGGGGTAATACCCCCAAGCACACCCTGATATACAAGGCAGCACCGGCTGATATACAACATACGCACGGCTGATATACAATGCACCTACGGCTGATATACAACATACGCACGGCTGATATACAATGCACCTACGGCTGATATACAACATACGCACGGCTGATATACAACACACCCACGGTTGATATACAACATACGCACGGCTGATATACAACACACCTACGGCTGATATACAATGCACCCACGGCTGATATATAATGCAGGGCTTGGTGTATGTATGTAAAGAATAACCATACACACCCCATAGCGCCACCTCGTATAGGATATGGGTTATGGTGTATGTATGTTTATCAATAGGGGTATGTATGGACATCCACTCTTATCCGGGGTATTAAAAAGAGATATTTGTTGATTTTAATTAATCCGGGGGTAAAATACCTGCTATATGACTTTGACCATCGCTCAACTTAAATCTAAATGGAATAAGGAAAAGGAGTCTTATAAAAAGCAGGAACTCGGCACTGGCGTCCAGAGTTTTGTAAAGGACTGCCTTGAGAGCGCGGAATTGTTCGGTCTTAAAGAAGGTCGGCTGGCTACCAAAGACGAATCCCGCCGTAATGAATTCATCTACGAGAAACAAGCCAAAGACAAAGGCCGGGCTGACTTCGCTATTTATATCAATGCTGAAATTCTTATACCGATGGAGGTTGAACGTCACGAGAATATCAAGGCCGGCATCAAACAACTTTTCGCATATCAAAAAGGATTTGACAGGCAACAATACGGTATATTGACGGACGGTTATACCTGGCGTCTTTATACTAACAGCACCTACCGTGAATACACCTTAGACCATCTCTTTGATAAAAAGAGCGAGTTCTGGACCTACTGGGAAGATTATATCAAGCCGGAACTCTATTATCTCAATTTCTTTGAACCGGTCGGTCAGAAGCATCTCTTTGAGGAAAAACTGCCGGTTGAGGATTTCCGCCAACCCTTCTTTGAGGATATCACCAATCTTATCAGGCGGTTTAAGGATAAACTCAACATAGAGGGATATTTTAAGGGATTAGAGCCAAAAGAGCGCGGGAAAAAGGCCGTTGAAATTACCTATGCCTATATCATCCAGTTTATCCTTTATAAGACATTAGTAGATAATGCCTTTGACGATTTCCCCAATAAGTTTAAGGATAGCGTCAAGCACATTCATGGCCACCTGAAAGCCAAACGTTATAAGGATATATTAGGCATAATTGACAGCATCTCTAACGAGATTTCACGGAATATTTACCGCCCATTTATCAAGGAACAGGAATTCATCAATAAGACATTGCTTGAACTATACAGGGTGGAAAACAAACTTACTGATGTCGCCCCCTGGCTGGATATCTTTGTCTTTATCAGGAAATACAGTTTTGCCAGTATCCGTAATGAAATCTTCGGCTATATCTATGAGAACTACTTAAAAGCCCTGTATGAAGACGAGTCAAAGGGGCAATATTTTACCGACCCGGCTGTAGTCAATTTTATACTGGAACAGATGGGCTGGACTCCGGCAAACCTTAAAAAGAGATATCAGAACGAAAAGGACAGCGTTTCTTTGATTGACCCGGCCTGCGGTAGCGGCACATTCCTTTACAGTGCGGTTGACCAACTCGTTAGCACATTTAATAAGAACGACCTTGAATCAGCCAAGCAGATTGAGGAAATTGTAAATAAGAACATCTTCGGGCTGGACATTGCCGAATTCCCATTATATCTGGCGGAGATGAATATCCTGATGCGTCTTCTGCCGCTGATTATAACTGAGAAATATAATAATGTGATTGAGAAAAAAATTAAGGTGTTCAAAACCAACGACAGCATAGCTGAGTTTATGGATACGGCTTTGAGAAATACCATCAACGACATTAATGTTGCCTATGAACGCAACAATGGACAAAGAGAGTTATTTACCGAGAAATTAAATTTAGGGTATTCCAGTTATGTTCGCGATGAAGATGACCTCAAAGAAATGAAGAAAAGTTTAGAGAATCAGCCACAATGTCCCCGTAGAAGATTTGATTATGTCATCTCTAATCCGCCTTATGTCGGCTACAATGAATGTGCTAAACAAAAGGTCTTAATCTTTAAACTGATGAAACAAGGTAAAGTCAAGTTGAGCGATATCTATGGAGTTAATCTACATAGTACGCCAGATAATCAGAAAAAGAGACCACCGAAACCAAATATTTACGCCCTATTTATTGCACTCGGGTTATCTTTATTAAAGGACAATGGCAAAATTTGTTATATCATTCCCCAAACCCTTTTAACTTCTGGGGACCATGATACGTTACGATATCACTTATCTAAATTTACCACTATAGAAAAGATTATTACCTTCAGTGGTAAGATGTTTATCGGTCTTGGATAAAACAAAATAAACCAGTCCCCACTTCCAGTTTAATATTTGTTGTAAGCAGAAAAAAGCCAGAATCATTAAATATGCACGAAGTAGAGATTATCCATTATAAAGACCCTGATGATGAGATAGAGAAATGCCTGCAAAATTGCCACAAAGAAGATTTTACAGAATAAACTCCTTCAGAATATCGCTAACTGGAATTTTATCAAACAGGATAAGGCATTCTTGGATTCTTACGAGGAATATAAAAGAACTACAGATGATATCTTTATTTACTACACCCATACACGGTATGGTTCTTTAACGCTTCGCTGTCTTTGTGGTGAATTAGCGTGGTGTGGGCGGGGTCGGGTCAGGCGGCACCGGATTGGGCGGCATCGGCACCGGTGGCGTTGGCGGCAACGGCGCTATCTGGGGCGGCGTCATCGGCACCCCCTCCTTCGTCCCGCCCGGCGGGACTTCGGCGGGCAAGGGCGGCAAGGGCGGTTGCGGCGGCGGGGTGAATAACCAGGTCGGCGATATCACGGGTTCTTCCATCTGGAGTTCCACGGTCTGCGGTTTGTATTCCTGCTCACGCTTCCAGTTTAATATGACATCAACATTCTCGTCGCCTCTGGCCAGTTGCCGGATGATATCCATCCCTTTGGTCACCCGCCCAAATATGGTGTATTTGCCGTCAATGTCGGGATTGGTTCTGGTGGAGATATAAAATCTATAGGTGGCTGAATTGAGGTATTTGGGTTCTTCCTTATCGGCGCTGGCGGGCGCGCCCGCCGCCCGTACGGGGGCGTAGGCGGGGTCTATCTGGCGGAGCATCCCGATTGAGCCCTCCTGGTGTTTGAGCGAGTTCTTTTCAAAGGGGATGGCTGATAATGCCGTTTCGGTGGAGATCCCGCTACTTATAGCGGGAGAGGTTACAGTCCTATATCCGAAACAGACGCCTAAATCCGGTTTAATCTCATAGACAGCGGTTTGTTTGTAGAATCCCTGCTGGGCCAGGTAGAGGAAGTTGGCTACGGTATTGGGCGATTCGTCCTGATATAATTCCATCTCAAATTCGCCTTTCCTGGTTTTGGCGGTCAGGACAGGCAGGCCGCGTTCCTTGCGGAGTTCGTTGAGGTGGTTGGTCAGGTCCGATGCCATCCACTGTTCGTTGACGCGCAGGGCGTTGAGGCGGCGGTTGGCCCATTCCCGCACCGGCGAATCCGGGTATTTTTCTATGATGTATTCGTATTCCTTTTTGGCCTCGGCGTATTTTTCATCGTCAAAGTAGGCGTTGGCGAGTTGATAGTGTAAAAAGGGCGCGGCATTGGTGATGTTATGCACCTGCAATATCCCCTGGAGGGCCTCTGCCTGCTGGGTTTTGCTCATATCATACCAGGCCTTCAGGGACATCTGGTTGATGCGGTAATTGCGCCAGATTAACAGCGCCGCCACCAACCCGGCGGCTAACAGGATAAAAAAGATGACGTTCTGGCGGGTGCGGATAAATTCGGATACCTTGGCCGGAAATGATTGCTCCTGGGTTTGATTTTCGGTGTTATCCATCATTAAGTAAGCGGATTTAATAGTGTGGCCCGTACGGGCCAACTATACTGGGCTGTAACTCGCTTTGCTCTAACAGCCCAAGTACAGATTTATCTGATATATCTGCTAAATCAGTTTACTACTAAGGAAGGTCTATGCCGTAGTAGCAAATCTTGACGGTCAGATACGTTTCCAGCCCGCCTGAGGCGGACTGGTTGATGTCAATCTGGCATTTTTCCCGTCCTTTTCTGAAGAGCATTACCTGTTTGCTGGCGCTGGAGATTTGTTCCATCCAGCCGTTTTTGGGCAACTGTATCTTGTAGAAGTTGATGATGTCCTCGGTCCGGGCGCTGCCGACATATTTGATAATGGCCGTGCGGACATTGCCGTTGATATAGACAACCGAGTTCTGAGGCATATAGGCAAAGTTGGCCAGCACCGGCACATCGGGCGGCTGGTAGCGCGAAGCCAGGTTCGGGCCGGATACCAGGCCTTTAGCTATCGGTTTGGGCGACTCTTTTTTTACCTGCGGCGCGGTCTTGCCTCTGCAGGCGAACGCCATAAATAACATTGCGCAGATTAATCCAACTAATGCCAATCGTTTCATCATATAAACCTCCATTGGCTCGCCGTAGTCCCACCGGGACGCAGGCGGCCTTTTATAATTATAATAATGTATCGGCTTATTTGGTTAAAATATAAAATCTTATCTGAGAGTAAATGTCAAGAAAAATAGTCGCCGGAGACATATTTTTAGGATAAAATATATTGACCCCGCACGTACTTTTGTATAAAGTATAGACAGGCTTGACGCCCTTGATATTTTATGATTCCAATGGAACTATCCAAGATAGTCATCAACGAGACGAGCGACGAGCAGATAGTTATATTGAAGGAGACAAACGGGGCGAGGTCGTTCCCGATAGTCATCGGAATCTACGAGGCGGCCGCCATAGACCGGAAGGTCAAGAATGTCAAGACGGCCAGACCCTTGACACACGACCTGATTCTTAATATAATCAAGGGGCTGGGCGCTAACCTTCTGAAGGTGGTAGTCAACGACCTTAAGAAGAATACCTTTTATGCCAACCTTGTGGTCGGGATTGACGGCAAAGAGGTGGCGATAGATTCGCGGCCGAGCGATGCGATTGTGCTGGCCATCCAGACCAATACGCCGATTTTCGTTGAGGACAAGGTGCTCAACGAGGTGATTAATAACAGTTTCGGGGATGTGGTTTGACCCGCCGTCGTCCGGGTGGGACTATGGCGGGCAAAGGGAGGAAAGTATGAGAAAAATGATGGTTGGGTTAATGATTGTTTTTGTGGCGGGAATGATTTGTCCGCCTCCGGCGCCGGCAGAGTTTGTCAGGGTTAAAGGTTTGCTCTGGGACTCCACCATGGCCGGCGATATCCAGGCCTCGGTGCCGGGCTTGGCCGGCAACCGGCTTGGCATCAAAGATACGTTAGGCATCAAAGATTCTATTTTTATTCCGGAGGTTGAGTTTAAGGGGAAACTTCTGGGAAAGAATAAACTGATTGTTTCCTACGGGTTCGGCGATTTTACTGGCAAAAAGACCATCACCCAGGACCTTAATTTCGGCGGCAAGACTTATTCGGCCAGCGATACGTTGAATACGACCTTCAAGGTGACCCGGGCCGCCGTGCTGTATGAATGGCTGTTTGCGCCGGAGACATTGACCCGGATGTTCCCTTCCATAACCGAAGGGGAGTTCGGATTATTGCTGGGCGCCAAATATCTCGGGATTGACGCCTCGGTTGAATCAACCGTGGCCGGCACCTCGGTTTCGGAAAGCGCCAACCTGCCCATACCGGTTATCGGATTTTTTACCCAGATGGGGTTCCTAAACAACACCGCCCAGGTAGAGTTTGCCATAGAGATATTTGACCTTAATACCAGCAAGGCCAATGTCAATTATGCGGACTTCTATGTAGAAGGCAAGGCGGTGATTTATTCGGTGCCGGTGAGCCTGGGATACAAAATGAGTAATTTCATAGTTGATACCGGCGCGAGCGATACCTTCAAGACCGACCTGAACTTCAAGGGATTTTATATTGCGGCATCGGTCGGGTTCTAAAATGGTTGGTATTTTCTACCGCAGACTCCGACATTCGTCGGGTCAGGGGCACAAGGTTCACAGAGGTGTCATTCTGAGCCGCCGGCGAAGAATCTAACTACTCAGGAGACCTTTCGCGGAGTTTACCCTGAGGCAGGCGAGATGCTTCGCTTCGCTCAGCATGACAACCGCCGAAGGGCTCAGGGTGACAATGGTCACTTTGTGTTCTTTGTGCCTTTGTGGTTTTTAAGGGGAGAGGTGGCTGAGTGGTTGAAAGCGGCGGTCTTGAAAACCGCAGTCCTGCTTAGCGGGACCGGGGGTTCGAATCCCTCCCTCTCCGTTTTAGTGCGGGATACCTGGATATCCCCGCACCTACTTTGTAACATAAGCAGGATTATTCAACAGAGTGGTGTTCTGCAAAGTAGGTGCGGGGTCTAAGAACCTGTAACGCCATCCCCGATTTTCATCGGGGCTGACTAACAGGTTCTAATAGGAGAGGTGCCGGAGTGGTTTATCGGGACGGCTTGCTAAGCCGTTGTAGGGGGTAACCCTTACCCTGGGTTCAAATCCCAGCCTCTCCGTTTGCTGAAACCACAGACCGAAGGCACGGATAAACACTGATTAAATACACTTGGATGAACAATCAATTACTAATCAAGGCGGCGCGGGAGTCACTCAAGCATGCCTATGCACCTTATTCCCGGTTCCGGGTCGGTGCGGCGGTGCTGACGGAAAAAGGCAAGATATTCCAGGGTTGCAATATTGAAAATGCGTCATACGGGTTAACGGTCTGCGCCGAACGGGTGGCTATCTTTAACGCGATTGCGTCCGGTGAGCGTCATTTCAAGGTAATGGCGATTACAACTTCCGGCAAATCGCCGGCCTATCCCTGCGGCGCCTGCCTGCAGGTGCTGGCCGAATTCGCGCCGGAACTTATCCTGATTATTGTGGAGCCACAGCGACATCCCGCTACTTATAGCGGGGATAATAATAAACAAATGCCGACTGTAATCAGTTTACGCGCATTACTGCCGGTATCTTTTAAACTGGCCAGGAGATAATCTATGAATAAGCAACTTAGTAAAAATACCGTCCGCTGCGGATTGATTCAGGCGTCCAATGTCAAAGGGCCGGAGTCGTCCAACCAGGCCATCCGGCAGGCCGCAATTGACAAGCATCTTAAATACATAAAACAGGCCGCGGATAAAAAGGTGAAGATACTATGTCTGCAGGAATTATTTTACGGGCCGTATTTTGCGGCCGAAGAGAATCCGAGGTGGTATCAATTAGCCGAGCGGGTGCCGGATGGGCCGACGGTTTCGCTGATGCGTCAGATTGCCCGCAGGTACAAAATGGTTATCGTGGCTCCGGTCTATGAGGAAGTGATGTCCGGAGAATATTATAACACTGCCGCGGTGATAGACGCGGACGGCAAATTCCTGGGCAAATACCGCAAGAACCACCTGCCGCACTGCCATCCGGGCTTCTGGGAGAAATTCTATTTCCGGCCGGGCAATCTGGGCTATCCGGTTTTTCAGACGCAATATGCAACCATCGGGGTTTACCTGTGTTATGACCGGCATTATCCGGAAGGTATGCGGATAATGGCGTTAAAGGGCGCCCAGATTGTGTTTAATCCGAATGCCACGGTCAGCGGTCTTTCCGAGCATATCTGGAAACTGGAAATGCCGGCCCACGTGGCCTTTAACCAGATTTATGCCGGCGTGATTAACCGGGTGGGCAAGGAAAAACCTTGGCTGACCGGCGAGTTTTACGGCACCAGCTATTTCGCCGACCCGCGCGGGCAGATTATTGCCCAGGCCGGCCGTAACAAGGATGAAGTGCTGGTGGCCGACCTTGACCTTGATTATATCAAAGAAGTCCGGAATAACTGGCAGTTCTACCGCGACCGCCGGCCGGAAACTTATGGCGAAATTATTAAATAGTAATTATTGACAGAACATAACAGCAATGGTTTAGTATTTGGTAACCCCGATGTCCCCCGCCCTTTCTGGCGGAAAGAGCGGGGTCATCGGGATAAGACCCGGTAACCCCAGCACCTACTTTGGCGGGAAGACTCTCCCAACGCAAAGTGTCAGGATGCCAAAGTGGGTGCTGGGTAACTGGCTCTAAAAGGAGACAGATTATGACGAGACGAAATATTGTTCTAATGCTATTATTTGTGGCGTTTATCGGTTCCATCGTGGTCGGCGCCAGCGCCAAGGGTTGCAGCAATCTTTTCCGTCGGGATGAAAAAGACGCCGGTGCCAGCGGGGTGATACCGCAAACGCCCACCGGCCTGACCGCGACTGCCATCTCCTCGGCCCAAATCAATCTGTCCTGGACTGATAATGACGCCTACGAGCAGGGCTTTGAGATTGAGCGCAAGACCGGTATCAGCGGCACATATGCGCTCGTCGCAACTGTGGCCCGCAATGTTACTTCATACTCTAATACCACTGGTTTATCAGCGGCCACCGCTTATTATTACCGCGTTCGCGCCTATTATGTTGCGCCGGAATCTAAAAGCGCTTATTCCAACGAGGCGAGCGCAACCACGCCGGATACGGGTTGGGATATGTCGTTTACTTTAA
>JACQXL010000011.1 GCA_016208805.1 Planctomycetota bacterium
AGATATCCTGCTACTTCTATCGGAAAGTCTCTAAAAATCCGTTATATCTGCTTAATCTGCTTACTTTAGTATATTTTTAATAAGTGCATCAATTGCCTGAGTACCAAATCGGCCACGAGCAGGAAGATGCCCAGTATCATAACCGAGACGACCACGGCGACCGATGAACCCCAGTATTCATACCTGGGCGGCCAGGAGACTTTGTATAACTCAAACTCGGTTTCTATCAGGAAGTTCGCGATGCTCGGCCGGTTGATGACCAGCCGGTATATTAGAAACACCAGCCCGGCGAATATTAGCGCCGAGATAATTAACCCAATCCTGATTTTCACGTCAAAAAAGGGTATTTCTTGCAAAGTGTGCCCCCAGAATGTTTCCGGGGACGGGTCACGGGACACGTCTTCCAGCGGGATGGTGTGATAGAGCGCGACGCATCCGAACAACCCCATCAGACTCAGGAATGCCCAGGTCAGGAACCTGATAATTGAGCCCTGGCCCTTTTTATAGAAACTTATATTCATATATTCTTATGTAAGCGGATTAAACAGATAAAAGAAAGGCTGGAAAACGCCTTTATTCAGGTATACCTAAAATGCCGCAGGTCTGGAGGGACTCGAACCCCCAACATCCGGTTTTGGAGACCGGCGCTCTACCAATTGGAGCTACAGACCTAAATCCCAGGATATCAGGAAACCAGATGAACAGGTTATCAGATAGCCGCCGTTATTTATTTCTTCCGTTCCTTATGGGCCGTATGCGCCCGGCAGGTGCGGCAGAACTTCTTCAGTTCTAACTTGGCTTGTTTCTTGGGGTCCTTGCTGGTCCGGTAATAACGGTTACCGCACTGGGTGCATTCAAGAAAAATCCACTCGCGAGCCATATGAACCTTTTATTATAGGTTCTTCCGGTAAAAGTGTGGGTAATCGGTTACACACCCCCTACCCCCTCTTATTAGAGGGGATTCTGACGCCAAGTCCCCTCTATCAAGAGGGGATTTAGGGGTGTGTTATCGTCCGTCCGGGCTATGACCCCTGCCTGCGGCAGGCAGGCACTAAAATACCGGAAGAGCCTTATTTTATAAGGAAACCAGGAGACCAAGTTAAGTGTCCACCTGCTTTCATGGTCTCTCTATTCTACAACCTTGGTAACAACGCCCGCGCCGACGGTTCTACCGCCTTCACGGATGGCGAATCTTAACTTATCTTCCATCGCCACCGGCGTGATTAGTTCCACGTTCATCTTGGCATTATCGCCGGGCATGACCATTTCTACGCCCTGGGCCAATTTCACCTCACCGGTAACATCGGTCGTCCTGAAATAGAACTGCGGCCGGTAACCTGTAAAGAACGGCGTATGCCGTCCGCCTTCGTCCTTGGTCAGGATGTAAACTTCGGCTTCAAACTTATGGTGCGGCGTAATCGTGCCGGGTGCGGCCACGACCATCCCGCGTTCCAGTTGGTCTTTTTCCACGCCGCGTAACAGGATGCCCACATTATCGCCGGTGATGCCTTCGTCCAGCGTCTTGTTGAACATCTCAACTCCGGTGACCACGCTCTTGAGGACTTCCTTGGAGAAGCCGATGATATCTACCGGTTCATTGACTTTGACTTTACCGCGCTCAATCCGGCCGGTGCCGACTGTACCGCGGCCTTTGATGGAGAACACGTCTTCTATCTGCATCAGGAACGGTTTATCCACCTCGCGGGCCGGCTGCGGAATATGTTCGTCCACCGCGTCCATCAGTTTCCAGATTGGGCCGCACCACTGGCATTCCCGCTTGGCGCAGAGGCATTCTAATGCCTTCAGGGCCGCGCCGCGGATAATCGGCGTCTTGTCGCCCGGGAATTGGTATTTATTCAGCAGTTGTCTGATGTCATCTTCCACGATATCCAGCAGTTCCGGGTCGGTCACCAGGTCGGTCTTGGACAGGAAGACCACGATGGCCGGCACCTGGACCTGTCTGGCTAAAAGGACGTGTTCACGAGTCTGGGGCATCGGGCCGTCCGCGGCGGAAACGACCAGAATCGCGCCGTCCATCTGCGCCGCGCCGGTAATCATATTCTTGATGTAATCGGCGTGGCCGGGGCAGTCAATGTGGGCGTAATGGCGCTTGGTTGTTTCGTATTCCACGTGGGCGACCATAATCGTCAGGATTTTGGTCTCGCCGCGTTGGGCGCCGCCCTTGGCGATATCCGCATATGATTTCGCCTGCGACAGTTTGTGCTTGGCTAAAACATTGGTAATCGTGCTGGTTAAAATAGTCTTGCCGTGGTCAATGTGCCCGATGGTGCCGATGTTCAAGTGCGGTTTCTTGCGGTCAAATTTTTCCTTTGCCATAAAATCCTCCTCTTATATCTTTAGTTTGACTTTTCTTAGCTGTTGATGGGATTTGCACCCATGACCTCGTCCTTACCAAGGACGTGCTCTACTGGCTGAGCTACAACAGCATTGTTTGCTCAGGTTATCCCCAAATGAGGGGCTGACTATAAGACACGTCTATTTATCAAGTTTATAATTAATGTCAAGAGAATATTATAATTTTATGGAAAAATAATCCCGCACATATATGCGGGATAACTGCCCGTCGCTCACGGAGTTTATCCCGCCAGAGCGGGGTTTCGCACGGGCAGTAAATGGAGCGGGCGATGGGAATCGAACCCACATCACCAGCTTGGAAGGCTGGAGCTTTACCATTAAGCAACGCCCGCGTTAGTGTCTGTTAGCCCAACACCCACTTTTGCACAACGACAAAGTGAACGCCATAACCTCTCCCGTAAAAGTAAGTGCTGGGTATAAGAACTTGTAACACGCCCGTACGGGCGTTAACAAGTTCTAATATGGGCAGGGAGGGATTCGAACCCCCGAAGGCATAGCCAACAGATTTACAGTCTGTCCCCTTTGGCCGCTTGGGTACCTGCCCGCGAACCACAGATTAACACGGATTATAACTGATTGTCACGGATTTAATCCGTGTTAATCCAGGCATATCCGCGTAAATCCGCGGTTAGAAAAGCTGGGAGCGGGATTTGCACCCGCAACCGCCGGTTTACAAAACCGGAGCTCCGCTATTGAGCTATCCCAGCATCAAACCACAGATTACACAGATTACAAATACATTCCAACCTGTCAATGTTTTATGTTCTTGTGTTGCAGGGTCATCCATTCGGGGCAAAAGAATAAATGCCATAGCGCCAGCCAGGAATATACTCTTACCTTATCCCTGATTCGCCCGACCAGGCATAAGGTCAACAGGCACAGGGTAAGATTAAGGCACAGGCCGAACATTATCTTTATCGGCTTGATGATGCGCAATAGCGCATAAGATAAAAATGAATGGTGCTTCCTGAAGAATTTATACAGCGAGGCCAGGTATTCCGCTTTGGCCCTGACCAGCACCTTTCTTTTGGACTGTCCCTGCAGATGGTAAATGCCGGCATCTGGCACGAAGAAAACCTTCCAGCCCTTCTGGCGCATCCGCAGGCACCAGTCGGTTTCTTCCAGGAACAGGAAATAATCCTCGTCCATCAATCCGGTTTCCTCAACGGCTTTCTGTCTGACGAGCATAGCCGCGCCGATAACCGATTCAACTTCCACCGGTTGGGTATAGGCCTGTTTCTTGCTTGGAAATCCGGCCGGGGAGAGCCGCCGCGGAATACTTTTGCCCATCACCTCGGTAAAAAGAGTCGGAATATTATCAAACGAATTCTGTTCCGAACTGTCTCTGTCCATCAATTGGCCTGTGACAATGCCCGTATCGGTATGGCTGTCCAGGAAAGCGGTCAATTTGGGCAACGCTTCAGCAGTCAGGATAGCATCACTGTTGAGGATGAATTTGTATGCACCCGTAGCATTTCTTAGTCCCTGGTTGACTGCACGTGCAAAACCGAGGTTGGTTTCATTGCGGATAATATTAATCCCGGGATATGATTTCCGTGCGTTTTCCGGACTGCCGTCGGTTGAACCGTTATCAACTACGGTAATATCTTTGATACAAGCCGGGACAGACTTCAGGCATCCTAATAACTGGTCGCTGGTATTGTAGTTGATAATGATAACAGAAACATCAACCACAGGGTTTTAATCTTCCAGGACGAAGGTAACGCTCAGGTGCACGCGGTATTCAACTATTTTACCGTTTTGCACCTTGGCGTTAACCTTGGTAACCTCAAGTCCGGTGATACCGCGCAGGGTTTTGTTAGCCCTTCTAAGCCCTTCCTGGATGGCCTCCTCAAGTCCCTTGGGTGATGATGATACGATTTGCGTCACTCTTGCGACTGCCATATACTAACCTCCTTACAACAGGATTGAACTGATTTATCGGATTCTCGCTCAATTTAATCCGCTTAATCCTGTTGTTTATTTCTCCATTTTATTTATTTATCTTATCAGTCAAATATTTCTTGTCAAGTAACTCTAAATATTTTATTAGAGCCAGTTAGCCCGTACGGGCGACCCGTAGGGGCGGTAGACCGTTACTGGCTCTTATCCCGGTGACCCCAGTGGGGGACATCGGGGTTTATACATTATGCCAAATGCCGAAGGTAAAATATTCAGGTTTGACGGACCGGATAAAATCCGCCCCGGCTTTCTGGAAACTTCATCTCGTTCCGGAATGTCGGCATCTACCAGGAAATGACCACCGACCGCATCTTCAAGGACATTTACCGCATACTAAAACCGAAATACCTGATGGTCAAGACGATTTATAATACTCGTGGCGGCATTGACTCGGTCTGCGTAATAGAAAAAGGTAAGAAATAATCCGTGAAATCCGTGGCTGAAAATGAGTATTGAATACGAAAATATCTTAAGACAGGTGCCGCTCTTTTCCGGGCTGAACGGTCTGGATTTGGAACGCATCAGCCGTCTGGTGCTCAAGCGCAAGTTTCGCAAAGGCCAGTTAATCGTATCCGAAGGCCAGGAATTGGACGGCTTTTATGTGGTTATCGCCGGTCTGGTCAAGGTCTATAAACTCTCCGAAGGCGGCAAGGAGCAGATACTCCATATCGTCGGCCCGGGCGGCAGTTTCGCCGAGGCGGCCGTGTTTACCAACGGGCTCTGCCCGGCCAATGTTATGGCCATCGCCGACAGCGAGGTATTCTTTATCTTCCGTGACGACCTGCTCAAGTTGATAACGGACAAGCCGCAATTGGCGCTCAATATGCTGGCCTCAATGTCGCGCTATCTGCGTAGTTTGGTTACGGTCATAGACGAACTGGCGCTTAAGGAAGTGCCGGCCCGGCTGTCCAAATATCTGCTTGACCTGAGCATCGTGGCAAGAGTGAAAGGTAAACCCGTGCTGGAAGTCAAACTGCCCATCAGCAAGGGCGAACTCTCGGCCCGGTTAGGCACGGTCGGCGAAACGCTTTCCCGGGCACTGCATAAACTCAAAACCCGGAAGATTATCAATGTAAAAGGCGACCGTATCACCATCCTCAACAAACCGCGTCTTGAAGAAATCGCTTCCGGACTGAAAATATAGCACATCTGCTAAAGAACATTCCAGTTCTATCCGATAAACCCATATCATTTAAGCCGCAAGCGACTGTGATTTGAATCCCTGGAACGCGGTAGTATGTCCTACAGTTTGTCCTTAAGGCCCGCCTGAGGCGGGGCCAAACTGCCTTAAGGGAAGGAGAATCGGCCATACTACCTTTAGGGCGGTATCAGCACCATAAAATCTTTGTCCTATTTTGACTTAAGTCAATGTTCTTTTTACCCGGCGGTGTATACTAAAGGCAGAGAAAGGAGCAAAAGACTATGGCACACTGTCCCGGTCAAGATATGCAATTCTGGAAACTTGACGATATCTTTGAGGTTGAATGCCCGAATTGCAAATCAAAGGTAGAATTCTGGAAAGACGATGTGTTCAGGCGTTGCACCAAGTGTGGTCATAAGTTCCGTAACCCCAAACTCAACCTCGGTTGCGCCGAGTGGTGCCAGTATGCCAGTTATTGCCTGGGCCGCGATGTGGAACAGATAAAGAAAGGAACGGTTGAAAATGAGCAACATCAGAAAAACGGATAATAAATCGGCCCGGAAAATAATAAAGATAGATGAATCCAAATGCACCGGCTGTGGGTTATGCGTGTCGTCCTGCGCCGAGGGCGCGCTCAAGATTATCAACGGCAAGGCCAAACTGGTCAGCGAAGTCTATTGCGATGGTCTGGGCGCCTGCCTGGGCGAATGCCCTGAAGGCGCTCTGACCATTGAAGAACGGGAAGCCGCGGGGTTTGACGAAGCATCAACTGAAGAGCATATCAAACAGATGAGAACAGCGACGAATGATGAACAACTACCCTGCGGTTGCCCATCTACCACGGTCAAGTTCTTCGTGGAGGAAGACGGCCAGACCGCAGCCAGTCCCCCCCGATGTGACATCGGGACGCTCAGAGGGGCACTTATGCGGGGCGAGGTAAAATCACAGACCGCCAGCAGCCACGCGCCGCTGAATATAAAATCTGCGCTGACCCAATGGCCGGTGCAGTTGACGCTGATACCGCCGGATGCGCCGTTCCTGCGGGAGCGCGACCTGGTCATCGCGGCGGATTGCGTTGCTTATGCCTATGGTAATTTCCACCAGGACTTCCTCAAAGGCAAGGCGCTGGTTATCGGTTGCCCGAAACTGGATGCGATTGAAACATATCAGGATAAACTGATAGAGATTTTCAAGAGGGCAAAAGTCAAATCTGTTACCGTCCTGCATATGGAAGTGCCGTGCTGTTCGGGGATAGTATTTATAACCAAGAAAGCGCTGGCTGCTGCAAACAGAACTGATATCTCGGCCAGGGAAATTACTATCGGAATGAAAGGCGATATTAAAAGCGAGTCCAAACTATTCTGACCTTTAATACTTGGGCTGTTTGAGGGAACTGCCCGTACGGGCGCGCAGTTTATCCCGCCAGAGGCGGGACTCAAACTGCCGCACTATACTTGGACTGTTAGACCGAAGGTCGTTATCAGCCCAGTATAGTCGGCAGTAATTCGCTCTGCTCAAACTGCCGCACTATAAAAAATACTTGACAGGACAGATTGGTTTGTTAGGATTTATACCTCTTAAACAGGGTGAAAGATAAGATAGAAGGAGGTATGATTATGAAAGCAAGAGTGGAAAAAGAACTGTGCACCAGTTGCGGGCTGTGCGCCGAGACCTGCCCGGATGTCTTTGAGATGGGCAGCGACGATATCGCCAAGGTCAAGACCGACCCGGTTCCGGCCAGCGCCGAGGGATGCTGCAAGGAAGCCGCCGAGGGCTGCCCGGCCGAGGCGATTAAGATGGAATAATAGTGCGGCAGTTTGAGCAGAGCGCCCGTACGGGCAGTTCCCTCAAACAGACCAAGTATGGAACTAATCCCTTTGCTCAATAAAGCGCTCCAGAAACTGGGGCTATAAATGACTAATGACGAAACCATAATGACGAAAGAATGCCTAATGACCTAATGCTTAAACGACATTATTAGACATTTAGGTATTAAGAATTATTTCGTCATTCGTCATTAGACATTAGTCATTATTATGGATTCTTTACTTGCAAATCTTAAATACTACTTGGAAACTGGTTCACTCCTGGCCTATCTGGCCGTCTTTATCGGCGGCATCTTGACCTCGCTGACGCCTTGCGTTTATCCGCTGATGCCCATCATCGCGGCATATATCGGCAGCCGGCAGGAGCAGTCCAAATTCAGGAGCTTCCTGCTCTCGGTATTCTATGTGCTGGGGATGTCGCTGGTCTATGCCGTTATCGGCATCATCGCCGCGCTGGGCGGGCACTTCTTCGGCAGTATCCAGACCAACCCCTGGGTCAACCTGGCCATCGGCAATATCTTTATCCTGCTGGGCTTATCGCTCATGGAGGTCTTTGCGCTTCCGATTCCGTCATTCATCCAAGGCCGCAGCCAGTCCCGCACTTATGCGGGGCAGGGCCGCGGCAATGTTAAGACCAAAGGATTTATCGGCGCATTCCTGCTGGGCGCATCGTCCGGTCTGGTGGCCGTGCCCTGCACCACGGCGATTCTGGCCGCGGTATTGACCTTTGTGGCCACGACCAGGAACGTCGTCTTCGGCGGCACGTTGATGTTCACCTATGCCTTCGGAATGGGCATACTTTTGATTGCCATCGGCACGTTCAGTGGTATACTGGCCGCGATGCCTAAGTCCGGCGGCTGGATGATACGCATCCAGAAATTCTTCGGCTGGGTGATGTTAGGGATAGGGGAGTATTTTGTTATCCAGTTAATATAGAAAGAGGTGTTTATGAAGCGAGAATTTGTTCTTAAAATTAGTGCGATATTGATCTGTTTATTGGTTATCGTAGGTTGCGAGGCGAAGGAGTCGTCATCCGCCCCCGGAACTCCGACCGCCACGACAGATCAAACTGCTGTAGAACATCTTGTGTCTGACCCGGTGGGAGAAAAGGCGCCCGATTTCGCGCTCAAAGACCTGGACGGCAAGGAATTCAAACTGGCCGATTTGATAGACGACAAACCGCTGGTCCTGGACTTCTGGGCGTCCTGGTGCCCGCCCTGCCGTGCCAAGGCGCCGCATTTCCAGGAACTATATGTCAAATACGGCGATAAACTCAATATTGTTGGTATTAATCTTGACCGGACAATTGATGCGGTCAAAAAATACACCAGTCAGAAGGGTTTGACATTCCCGAACCTTTATGATGATGGTGGACAGGTGGCCGATAAATACGGCATCACCGGCATCCCGGCTAATGTGGTTATTAACGCTCAAGGCGAGATTATCGGTCGGGACCTGTCCATACCGGAACTGGAAAAACTTGCCATTAAGTAAACGGATTAATCGCCCGTACGGGCGCTTACCGCTAAATGAAAAGTAAATACCTCTTTCTCGGCGTTATCAACGTCCTCGTTTATGGCTTATTGATTATCTATCACACCTTTTGGGGTGCATCAACCTTCCTGATGGGCGTGGCCATCTCGTTTTCTATCAGCACGGTGATAGGGGTCATCAGCAATCTCCCTGCCGTGTTCGTGAGTATCTTTCTGGCCTGGGGGCTGTGGCTGCTGGCGCTGTCCGAAGGGTATAACTCTGATTTCATCGCCGGCTGCGCCGCGGCGCTGACCATCGGCGTATTGAGCGGCTTCATCTGCTCCCGGCCGGTTTGACACTTACCACGAAGGCACAAAGCCCTACGAATTACGAATGGACGAATTACGAATAATTCGTGTAATTCGTTTTATTCGTGCTATTCGTGTTCCCGAAAAGGAAAAATGGAAAAAGTGGGAAAAGGGAAAATTAAATCATTGTTCTTTTTCCCGTTTCCCCCTTTTTCCTTCTATTCGTGTTTCCGTTCCTACGCTATGACCACGCCCAGTGGTT
>JACQXL010000205.1 GCA_016208805.1 Planctomycetota bacterium
CATCCTAAAGGAGAATAGGATGTACCACCTTTAGCGTAGTTGGCAGTCCCGCACCCCGAATACCTTCGGGGCGGGATTTCGCTGTGGCTCAATAATTCGCGCAGTTTATCCCGCCAGAGGCGGGACTCAAACTGCCAGACTACGGATTTCATCCTTTTCTTGACCACCTACTTAAATCTGTGTAATCTGCGTAGTGTGAAGGGAGTCCCGCCCTTATGGCGGGGTGGCTATGAATAGACCCCTAACCCTGAACGAACTTGCTCATTACTTAAAGGTTTCTCGTCTGACCCTGATGCGCTGGATTAAGAAGGGGCAGTTGCCGGCTAAAAAGATGGGCGGCCGCTGGGTGGTTGAAGAGCGTATCCTGCATAAATTCTCCATTGAGCGCGACCCTAATCTATTTACGGCCGAATCGCCTAAAAAACCCGCTCCGGTAGCCGACATCTATTCTTCAACCGGCATCCGCCAGGCGACCTATCAGGATAACAGACCGGTGAAGTTAAAAGAGGTAGCAGATAATTTAGGCGTCTGCCGCCGGAGCGTTACCAACTGGATTAAAGAAGGTAAGTTAGCCGCCGTCAAAATGGGCGGGCACTGGGTCGTCTGGCAGAACGATTTGGAGGAATTCGTCAAACGGCGCCTGCTCTTTGTGGAAGACGCGGCATTCGGGATGCTCTTTTTCAGCCACCGTGTCCTGGAACAATACCGCAATGACTTTAAGTATTACGTGCACGAAGCGGCATTCCACGGACGGGTCGGCAGTAAAGAGGAACGCGCCCTGATGCACCAGGCACGCTCGGTGACTAAACGGCATCCGCATACCTGGACCAAGGAAGCATTCGGACGGAACGATTTCAAGGCGATGGATGCTATTGGCTTTGCGGAACTGATGTTCTGGAAAATACGGAACAAAGATGGCGGCTGGATGATTGCAATTGACCCGCGGGCATTTTACTTTGTGTCTAAATCGGAACAGTCTAAATGGCAAACGTTCCGGATAACTAAACCGCTCTTGTAATCATTGACATACAACCACCAATTTCGTATTATTTAAGTAAACGGATTTAACGGATTTATCTGTGTCAATCTGTGTAATCTGCGTAGTGTGAACGGAGTCCCGCCCTTATGGCGGGGTGGTTAAAGGTATATGAAACTGACCCATTTATCCAAGACCGGTTCCATCAAGATGGTCGGTGTCTCCGGCAAGGCCATTACCCGCCGTCAGGCCAAGGCGTTTGCCAGGGTAATAATGAAATCGGCCACCTTTAAGGCCATCACCGCCGGCAAGGTCAAGAAGGGCAATGTCCTGGAAACCGCCCGGCTGGCCGGAATTATGGCCTCAAAGGAGACGCACCGGCTGATTCCGCTCTGCCATCCCATTGCCATTACGGATATCCAGGTGGACTTTAAATTAGTCAGGCCGAATAAAGTTGAGATATACACATTTGTGGAGGCGCTGGACCGGACCGGGGTGGAGATGGAGGCGCTCTGCGCCGCAAGTGCGGCGGCATTGACCATCTACGATATGTGCAAGGCCGTTGACCGGTCTATGCGCATTACGGACGTGAAACTGCTGGAAAAATCCGGCGGCCGGAGCGGGCATTACCGAGCCACAGATTACACGGATTAGATAAAGATATAAATCAGTTTTATCCGTTTAATCTGTTTACTTAATATGGTTAAAGGAAAGATAGTTGGGGTTTGCATCAGCGACCGGAAGGGTATCCCCAAGAAGAATGTCCGGACTGCCTATCTTGAGGTCGGGCAGGGACTCAAAGACGATGCCCATAAGGGATTCGGACACCGCCAGGTGAGTCTGCTGGCCAAAGAGTCCATTGATAAGATGCGGGATAAGGGATTAGAGTTGGTAGAAGGCTCATTTGCTGAGAACCTGACCACCGAAGGGATAGAGTTAAAAACCTTGCCCATCGGCACCGAATTAACCGTCGGCGCCGAGGTGCTTTTGCGTATCACCCAGATAGGCAAGGAATGCCATACCAAATGCGCCATATACCGCAAGATGGGTGATTGCATTATGCCGAATGAGGGAGTGTTTGCGGAGGTTGTTAAAGGCGGAACCGTAAAAGTAGGAGATACGATAGAAACTACAAAGCAGGTGAAATGACTAATGTCTAATGCCGAATGATGAAAGAATGTCCTAATTTCTAAATGTCTAATATTTAGGCATTAGGTCATTTAGTAATTCATTCGTCATTGAGATTTCGTCATTAGTCATTGTGTATTAGAAATATGAAACATAAATGTAATGTCGTTATAGTTGGTGCTACCGGAGTGGTCGGACTGGAATTACTTAAGATACTCGCCCAGCGTCGGTTCCCCATCAACGAACTGCGCCTGACCGCATCAGACCGTTCTATCGGACGCACCTTGAAGAGTGGACATCTAAAGGGCAATCTTCAACGGCTGACCGAAGAGGTCTTTGACGGCGTTGATATCGCCTTCTTCTGCGCTGGCAATTCGGTCAGCAGGGAATGGGCTCATGTGGCCGTGAAATACGGCGCGGTGGTCATAGACAAGACCGGCGCATTCAGGATGGATAAGGATGTCCCGCTGGTCGTACCCGAGGTCAATGCCGATGCGCTCCGCTATCATAAAGGCATTATCTCCAGTCCGAACTGCTCAACTATTCCGCTGGTGATGGTCTTGAAACCGCTCCACGATTATGCCAGAGTTAAAAGGGTGATAGTTTCCACATATCAATCCGTCTCCGGCGCCGGTCTTAAGGCCATTACCGAGATGGAGCAACAGACGCTAATGCGTCTGAAATTACAAATTCCAAATCTCAAATTCCAAATTAGCCATTCGCCACGTGCAAGCCGTAATCGTATTTTTCCTTATCCCATTGCATTTAACGTTATCCCGCAGATACCGCAGTCAAACGCATTCTGCGCGGATGATTATACCGATGAAGAGGTCAAGGTAATCAACGAGACCGGGAAGATAATGAATAATAAGTCCATCCGGGTCAGCGCCACCT
This sequence comes from Planctomycetota bacterium, assembly GCA_016208805.1. Lineage (GTDB taxonomy): Bacteria > Planctomycetota > MHYJ01 > JACQXL01 > JACQXL01 > JACQXL01. The sequence goes on from JACQXL010000205.1 coordinate 2,999, forward strand.
GCGTGCGTGTGCCGGTCTATCACGGGCACAGCGAGTCGGTCAATATCGAGTTTGCCAGACCGATTACACCGGCTAAGGCCAGGCAGATTCTGGCAAAGTCGCCCGGGCTTAAGGTGATTGATAACCCGGCCCGGCAGTTATACCCGACCGCGGCGGAGGAGGCCGGTAAGGACGATGTCTTTGTGGGCAGAATCAGGGTTGACCGGACTGTCAAGCACGGCCTGAACCTCTGGCTGGTCGGCGATAATATTCGCAAGGGCGCGGCGTTGAACGCCATACAGATAGCCGAATATCTTACCACAAAGGCACAAAGGGCACTAAGGTCACAAAGGAAATAAATAACTTGGTGTCTTCGTGTCTTAGTGGTTAATTAAGGGAGTGTTGTATGAGAAATATTTGGTTAGTGGTTTTGTTGATTGCTTCTTTGTCCTTTGCTGCTGAGACCAGTAAAGAGGATTTATTGAAACAGTATCAATCCGAGATTGCCAAGAACCCGATGGCTATAGAATCTCATCGGAATTACCAGAACCTGATGCGCGAGATGGGTAAGATGGACGAGGTTAAGAAGGAGTATCAGGCCAAACTGGACAACGAACCGAATAGCCCATTGAATCATTATCTCTACGGCCGGTTGCTTGAAGGCGCGGCGTTGGAGAAGGAATTCAGTACCGCATTGGAGTTGGAGCAAAAGTCTCCTGATACTTTGTTACGGTTCTGGATATATTATGGGCTGGCGCAGTTCTATAAGGACGGCCAGAAATGGGATGATGCGATAAAGTATCTGGGTGACTGCCTTAAACTCAGGCCTGATTATACTGAGGCGCAGCATTATAGCGCACTGTGCGTCTATCAAAAAGGCGATATTGACAAGGCGATTGGCCAGTGGGATAAGGTCATTGCCGTTAACCCCGATTATGCCGATGCCCGGCTGGGCAAGGCCACGGCCCTTAAGGCGCAGGGTAAGTTTGACCAGGCCATCAAGGAACTGGAAGTGATTATCAAGAAGGACGAGGCGTACTGGAATGCCTACGAGCCGTTGATTCAGTGCCACCACGCCAAGCAGGATTATAAGAAGGCGGGAGAGATAATAGTAGAATTTAAGAATGGATATAGTAAAGCGCGCCATGTCTACAAAGAACGTAAGTATATAGTGATTGATCTTCTCAAATTAGATAAAAAGACGCTTATTATTAAACAACTTTTGTGGACTTCGCTTTATATGTCAGATATTCCGTGGCCATACTATTTTGAGTTCTATGATGAAAACCAGGTTGATAAAGAACCAAATGTGGTTTATGCGGTTGATATAAAAATGACGGATAAAACGTATCGGGTTGAGATAAATAAAAAGGGAGAACCTACAAGCGAGACTTTTAAGGATAAATCAGCGCCGACTTATCAGAAATTACTGGATCTGATACTTGCGAAGGAAAAGGGTAAATAACCCGTGAAATCCGTGGCTCTAAAATCTGTGAAATCTGTGGCTCGTAATATTAAACTCATTATAGAATACGACGGCACCAACTATTGTGGCTGGCAGATACAGGACGGCCAGCCGACCGTCCAGGGCGAGATTACCAGGGCCATCAAGCGGGTTACCGGCAAGAAGGCGACGCTCTACGGCGCCGGCCGGACCGATAGCGGCGTGCACGCCGAGGCGCAGGCGGCTAATTTCCGGACCGATTCACGGCTGACCGCACAGCAGTTGATGTATGCGCTTAATTCCAAACTGCCGGACGATATTGTCGTAAAGGACGCCCGAGAGGTTCCGTTGGCATTCAATGCCCAGTATGACGCCCGCGGTAAAACTTATATCTATACTGTTTACAACGGCTCAATCAGGCCGGCAGTGCAAAGGTCTTATTGCTATTTTGTATATAAAAATCTATCAGTCGGTCTGATGAGGAAGGCGGCCGGGTATATCAAAGGACGGCATAATTTCAAGTCATTTGCAACCAAGTCCGTCGGACGGGCCAATTGCGAGCGGACCGTCTATTCAATCAAGATAACCAAGAAGGGTGATTTTATCTGGTTTGAGGTTAAAGGAGACGGATTCCTTTATAATATGGTCCGTAATATCGTCGGGACTCTTTTGCTGGTCGGGCATAAGAAGATTAAGTCTGAGGCCGTAAAAAGTATCCTTAAATCAGCCGATCGCCGCCTGGCCGGGCCGAACATCCCGGCAAAGGGGTTGAGACTGGTTGAGGTGAAGTATTAATTGCAGATAATCCGTGTCCATCTGTGTTTATCTGTGGTTTCGGAATATATGAATTGGATTGATATCCTCTGTTTATTAGCTCTTCTGTCTGGTTCGTTTCTGGGTTTCTTCACCGGTTTCTTCTGGCAGTTCACCCGTTTCATTCTTATTCTCATAACGCTTTACCTGACATTTTACATCCACGAACCGATTGCCAGATGGCTCGGCCCCCAGATGTCCGACCCGTTTATGATTAAGCTGTTGATTTACCTGTTTATCTTTGCGGGTATCTATGCCATTTTCTTTATGATTACCTGGTTATTGGAACTGTTTTTCCGGAAAGGCAAGAAGGATGACAGGAAACCGTTTTTGGGTATTGCCAACCGGCTGGGCGGCTCGTTATTCGGCCTGTTCAAAACAGCCCTGATTTGCGGAACAATCCTTTTAGGCATCGTCTATTATCCGATGCCAAAGATGCAGTCCTATGTGGGTGATTCGGCGCTGGCGCCGTATTTGCTCTGGTATACCAGGCGGGTGGCATTCCTGATGCCCAAGCGGTATAAACAGCAGTTGAAACACTCAGTTGACCGGATGTCCGAACAGGAGAAACCGTCGGTTGATAATAAAAGCAATGAGCCAAAACCAGCCGCAAAATAGCCCCATAAAAGTCGTCCATATTATCACGCGCTTCATATTAGGCGGGGCGCAGGAGAATACCCTTCTCACCGTTATCGGCCTCAATAAGAATCCGAAATATAAAGTCACACTGGTGACCGGTCCGGCCATCGGGCCTGAAGGCGAATTGATTGAACGAGTAAAACAGAATAATATAGACCTGATTATCATTGACCAGATGCGCCGGAATATCTATCCGCGCAAGGATTTAATCACGTTCGTCAAACTGTTCTTCTTGTTGCGCCGGCTCAGGCCCGATATCGTTCATACACACAGCGCCAAGGCCGGTATCCTGGGCCGGATTGCGGCCCGGCTGGCCGGTGTTAAGATAGTTATCCACACGGTGCACGGCTTGCCTTTCCATCCTTATCAGTTCAATTTGGCCAATATCTTTTACATTGCGCTGGAACGGTTCACTGCTCTATTTACAACTAAATTTATCACCGTGGCTGATGCGATGACCGAACAGTCGTTGAAGGCCAAGGTCGGTTCACGGGAAATGTACACCACCATATACAGCGCAATGGAATTGGATAAATTCAGACCTGCAGTTGATGCGGATTCAGTGCGGAAATCGCTTGGGCTGAGCGAAGATGATAAAGTCATCGGCACGATTGCCCGGCTGGCCAAACTGAAAGGACATCATTACCTCCTGAAAATAGCCGAACAAGTTATCAGCAAAGTCTCGCAGGCCAAGTTCCTTTTCGTGGGCGACGGTAATCTAAAAGAGCAGATATTGAAAGAGGTTAAGGATAGGGGGCTTATCGGGAGAGTGATATTTACCGGGCTGGTTGAGCCGGACCGGATTCCGTCGCTGATTGAGGCGATGGATGTTCTGGTTCATCCGTCGTTGCGGGAAGGACTGGCCCGGGCATTACCCCAGGCGCTGGCATTAGGCAAGCCGGTCATCTCGTTTGATATTGACGGCGCCCGCGAGGTGGTGCTTAATGGTAAGACCGGATTCTTGATTGTGCCGCCATCTAATCAGGACGAGACGGCAGCGCTGAAGAATCTGGCAGAATCAATTATTTATCTCTTGCAACATCCTGATGAGGCATCTAAAATGGGCAAAGCCGGACAGGAATTGGTTCAGCGTAACTTTAATGCGGATTATATGGTGGAAAGGATCCAGAAGGTTTATAAGCAGGAATTAGATTTGATTGTCAAGACAGCGAAGCGTCAAAAACCCTGAAAGTAACCTTCGTGTCTTAGTGTCTTTGTGGTAAGGAGGGTTATGATATGAATATTTCTAAAGTTGGTGTTATCGGCGCAGGGGCGATGGGGAACGGAATTGCACAGGTATTCGCGATGGCCGGACACGATGTGGTCCTTAATGATATCAAACAGGAGTTTGTGGACCGGGGAATGAATAATATCAAGGCTTCGCTGGATAAGATGTCCCAGAAAGGCGTTCTTTCGCCGGAGCAGGCCAAAACGGCTCTGGCTAAAATCAAGCCGTCCGTAAATCTTAATGATCTGGCTGGCAGCGATTTTGTGGTTGAGGCGATTATTGAAGATGTGAACGCCAAGAAGGAATTATTCAAACAACTGGATACGCTGACCAGACCGGATGTGATTCTGTCAACCAATACGTCTTCTATTTCGGTGACCGAGATTGCCGCGATGACCAAACGGCCGGATAAAGTGGCAGGGATGCATTTTATGAACCCGGTACCTCTGATGAAATTGGTGGAGGTGGTCCGCGGATTGGCGAGTTCGGATGAAACGATAAAGACCATAAACGAATTATCAAAGAAGTTGGGCAAGACGCCGGTGGAGGTCAACGACTCGCCCGGGTTTATATCCAATCGTGTGTTGTTGCCGATGATAAACGAGGCAATATATGCTCTTTACGAAGGCGTCGCGACCAGGGAAGCCATAGACGAGGTAATGAAACTCGGAATGAATCACCCGTTGGGACCGCTGGCTCTGGCTGATTTAATCGGGCTGGATGTGTGCCTGTCAATACTTAATGTCCTTCATCAAGGTTTGGGAGATTCTAAATATCGTCCCTGCCCGCTTCTTAAGAAGATGGTTGCGGCTGGACACTTGGGCCGGAAGACCAAGAAGGTTTTTTATAATTATTAGAGCCAGTTGGAGCGAAGCGACATCGGGGTTAAGCCAGCAACAACCGCAGGGCAGTCAGGATTAACAGGGAACTGATAATGAATATTATCATCTTCGCCTTGATATGTCTTGATAGATAGGCGCCTAATTGGGCCCCGAAGATACTTCCCAACCCCAGCCAGAGCCCGATATCATATTTCACATTTTCCAGCAACCCGTGCGCCAGCACCGCCACGATAGATGTGATGACCAATATAAAATGCGATGTGGCCGTTGCCTGATGCACCGGTAGTCTCATCAGAACAATAAGAACAGGCAAGTGGACAATCCCTCCGCCGATGCCTAAAAAGCCGGCAATAAAACCGGTGATAAAAACAATAGGTAAATAGATTAGAGAATGTTGCGATGTCGGATTATCCTGCTCGGTGCCGGCAGGTTCCTTCTTGAGAATCAGATATACCGCTACGATGATAAGAACTGCGGCGAAGACAATCCTGAAGATGTCCATAGTAAAAACCTTAGATGCGGCGGCACCTAAAAGGACTCCCGGGATGGTGGCCAGTCCGAAGACAATACCGAGTTTGTAATTTATCCGTTTCTGGATACTGTATGAAACTGTGCCTGAAGTGGAATTGAAGAGGATAACCAGCAGACTGGTGCCGATGGCGGCCTGCGGCGAGAGGTGATAGGTAATCAGCAGAAATGGGATAATAAAGATTCCGCCGCCTACCCCGACTATCGTACCGATGGTTCCGACCAGAAAGCCGAACAGCAATAAGACCAGTGTTACCATGCCGGTTACCCTATCATAATAGGCTGGAAAAACAAGGATTTGCAGACCCTTTTGATAACCGCATCTTGATAGTGCGGCAGTTTGACCCAGCCCTTCTGGCGAGAAGGGCTGGGGAATTACTGCCGACTATACTGGGCTGATAACGACTAAAGTCTAACAGCCCAAGTAATAAATAGTTATAATTTTATTCTTGACTTTTATTATTTGTCTGGTATATACCCCTATATGGCTGAAGACCTGTCAAAACTGGTTTTCAAGGACGAACTGACCGACCTCTATAACAGGCGGTTTCTGTATTCATACCTTAAGGAACAAATCAAACCGGACGACCCGAAATGCTGTGTCTCATTGATGATGATAGACATAGATTTCTTCAAGCAAGTAAACGATACTTATGGGCATCTGGAAGGTGATAATATCCTGAAGCAACTGGCTCAGGTTATCAGGGATGTTTTCACCGATAAAATAAAGGATTTAACCGAGGCGCATAATATCAGGTATGCCGGCGATGAATTTACCGTGGTCTTGCCGAATATAGACAAACCAAAAGCCGTGGCGGCGGCCGAGAAATTGCGCCAGGCCATTGCGGCTACGCCTTTCAAACGCCGCGAGGCCGGACAGGAACCGCTCAGTCTTAAAGTGAGTATCGGTATTGCCAGCGCGCCGGTTGATGCCAAAACACCGGACGATTTGATTGACCAGGCCGACAAGGCCCTGTATTTTTCCAAGCAGAACGGCCGGAACAAGGTCGCTGCGGCCGGGTCATTCAACGAGGCATCCATCCTTGAAAAGACGCTCTTCAATACTTTCCCCTGCCCGACTTTTGTCGGTCAGGAGGCGCTTTTTACCGAGATGCTCAGCCATATCCGCTCAATGAACGAAGGTCAGAACTTTTTCTATCTCGTGGAAGGGCCGACCGGCCACGGGAAAACCAGACTGCTTCGGGAATTGGAGAAATCAGGCGGAAACGATTTCCTGCCGCTCCTGACGGTTTGCGACGAGACCGATAAATTCACGCCGTATAAATCAATCAGCAACCTGTTGAAACGGCTGGAATTACCGGCTCCGGTTGACCAGCCGGTGAGTAATTCGGAAGAGGACCGCAAGTCGTTATTTGACAATATTACCGCTCAATTGACCAAACTATCCCAGACCAAGCCATTACTGATTATGCTGGATGAGTTCCAGTATGCGGATGACGGCACAATGGAGGTGATTAATTTCTTCGCGGAGAATGCCCAGGGCCGGATTATTATGATATTTGCCGTCCGGGATGAAATACTGGCCAAAGCGGCTATCTTCTATCCGCGTCTGGACAACTTTATGGCCGATATGAGCGTGTCCAGTAATTTCAAGCGGTTGACAGTTACGCCTTTTGACCAGCAATATACTTCAATGATGGTGGCTGGTATTTTACCGGGCCATCCTGTTATCCCGGGGTTTACCCAGAAGATATATGAAACCCTCAAGAACTTCATCCTTAAAAAATATATTCTGAGAAAAGAGGCGGGCTGGCAGATTGATATTAATAATATCAAGGAAGCAGACTGGCAGAGGGATGTAAACGAATTGATTAACGAGAATGTTTCGTTGCTTGAAGCGGGTACCAGAGAAATCGTAAAGCGGGCGACGGTTGTCGGGCGGGAACTTGATGTGGCGGTGCTGGCCGGCGTGGCCCACCAGAATGAAACCGAAACGATGGAGATGCTTGATAAGGCCAAACAGATGCATATCATTGAACCGATTGACCCGTCCAAGTCCGATAAGTTCGCGTTCGTTAATAAACGGGCGCAGGAAGTCATTTACCAGAATATTGAGGAAAAGGAACGGCAGAGTCTGCATTACGAGGCCGGTGAAATTACCCGTAAGATTCACAAGGACGATTTGGAGAAGGTTGCCGGCGCGCTGGCATTCCATTACGATAAAGGCGGCGACGAGAAAAAGGCCGAACAGTTCGGCAAACTGGCGGAAACCGAGGCCAATAAATACTTCCGGCCCGATGAGGCAAATAATTATTTTGACCATAAGCGCAGTATTATCCGTTCCAAGATAAAGGAGGCCGTCCAACCCTTAAACAGCGACCAGTTGAATATAATGAAAGATGTGTTACGCGGACTTTTAACTACTGCCAAAAATATGAAATTATACCCGGACGGCAGCCAGTTGATAACCTTCTCCACCGGCGGGCTAATCAAGTCAATGAATAATATTTTTGCCCAGATTGAGTCAATCACCCTGAGCGAGGCCAAGGGTGAGTTGAATATAAATACGGCGCCGGTAGATATCAAGGCATTCGGCACGGCCCCAGCCGAGTTTTCCGCAATGATGAAAGAC
>JACQXL010000222.1 GCA_016208805.1 Planctomycetota bacterium
GCTTCGGCGGGCAGGCCGGCCGCAAGACCGCCGCACCTCCCCAGCCCAAAAACGGACATCCGCCTAATAACAAGCGGCTCGAGTTCCTGGGCGATGCGATTCTGGGGATGGCCATTACCGAGATGCTCTACCACCGCTACCCCGATATGGCCGAGGGCGAAATGACCGTCATCAAGTCCGACCTGGTCAGCCGTCCGGTCCTGGCCGAGAAAAGCCGGCAGTTCGGGCTGGATAAATTAGTGATTATCGGCAAGGGCATCAAGGAAAAGACCCTGCCGGTTTCCATCCTGGCCAATATCTTTGAATCGCTCCTGGCCGCCATCTATCTGGACCGGGGCATTGAGCCGGTTTATAAGGTTATCGCAACTCTCTTTAATGCCGATATTGAATCGGCCTCAAAGAACGGGCTCCACAAGAACTATAAAGCGCTTCTGCAAGACTACAGCCAGCGGCGTTTTTCATCTATCCCGCATTATAAGGTGGTCAGGCAGTCCGGTCCGAAACACCAGCCGGTCTTTGAGGTTATGGCCCGGGTCGGCAACGAGTCCTACGGGCCGGGCATCGGGCATACCAAGAAGGAGGCCGAGCAGGCCGCGGCCAAAACCGCACTGGAGGCCATCGGACAGAAGTGAAATCTTACCACGAAAACATCACACCATGTCGGTATGACATGGCGAAAACGCCAAATCACGAAACATTCCTCAATAATATCAACGGTCAGATAGAAAAAGGCCGGGGTATCAAGATAGGCGGGCGTGCCCGCCGAAGCCTTAACGTAGGCGGGTTGTGGGGTTCGGCTTATGCTTACCTCATATCGCAAATCTATGGCAAACACTCCCGTCCATTACTAATTGCCACCCGCACGGTTGAAGAGGCGGAGTCAACCTTTGACGACCTGAAGACATTCATTCCGGCACATGATGCGCTATATTTATTCCCGGCCGGCGGTGAGTTTGCGCCGCAGGAGACACTCCACCAACGGCTGATAATCCTGAAAGAACTGGCTTCGCCCGGTGCAGGCGCTCCGATTATCGTTTCACCGATCCAGGGGCTGGCGCAGGGGCTTCCACCGCCCGCCACCCTGAGCAAAACATTTTATACCATCAAAGTAAACCAGAACATCCAACGAGAGGAACTGATTCAACGGCTGTCCGACAATGGCTTCGCCCTCGTGCCGCAGATAGAGTCAGCCGGCGAATTCAGCGTCCGGGGTGGGATTATGGATATCTATCCCTATGAATTTGATGCGCCCCTGCGGATTGAATGGAACGGCAATAATATTGAGTCCATCCGCAGGTTTGATGTTGAATCCCAACTTTCCGAGGATGAAGAAATTAAGGAGGTAAGTTTCAGTATTATACCATCAACTGCCCTCTCGTCCGGTGATAGTAAAAGTAATACCATTCTTAACTATCTGCCAAAGAATACGCTCTATGTGGTTAAGGATTTGAATACTGACGAATTAAAGAACACTCCCCTGCCGGAACCGGTTATGTATCTGAACCAGCTACCAGTCTCTGACATCAAAACAGAGACGGTCTATAATTTCAACATCCAGTCGCTCCAGCGATTCTCTATCGGACTGGCCAATATGCTTGATGAACTGACAGACCTGGCCCGCCGAGTCAGCAGTGTCATTATTTTCTGCCAGAACGAACCGGAATTAAAACGGCTGAAGGAGATTCTGCCCAAAGGGCTACGGCCTGAAATCCGGCTGGGCCGGATGGCACAAGGATTCTATTTCAAGGAGATTGACACGGCTTTTATCAGTTACAACGAGTTATTCAACCGGGTACGGCTGGCGCGGATGTCCGTCGCCGGGATTGAGCCGCGTCCGACCGGGATGGCGGCGCGTCCGCTTGAAACCTTCCTGGAACTGAAACCGGGCGATTTCGTGGTCCATCAATTATACGGCATCGCCCGCTATCGCGGGATTGAACTGCTTGTCCCTGCCGGCTCGGATAAGTCAATCAAGGAAGAATTCCTGGTGCTGGAATACCAAGATAGCGCGCTGGTTTATGTGCCGGTCTCGCAGATAGATTTAGTGCAGAAATATGTAGGCGGAGCCGACCGCCGGCCGGAGATGGAACGGCTCGGTACCGGCTACTGGGAGGCCCGCAAACAACGCGCGATTAATGCCATCCAGAAACTGGCTATAGAACTACTCCAGGTCCAGGCCATCCGGCACCACGAGAAAGGCATTGCCTACCCGCCGGATACTGACTGGCAGACTGAATTTGAGGCGTCATTCCCATACGAGGATACCCCGGACCAGGTCACGTTGACCGGGCTCATAAAGAAAGATATGGAATCCGCACGGCCGATGGACCGGCTTATCTGCGGCGATGTCGGCTACGGCAAAACAGAGTTGGCAATCCGGGCGGCGTTTAAGGCGGCATTGCATAACAAACAGGTGGCTATCCTGGCACCGACGACCATTCTGGCGCAGCAGCATTGCCAGAATTTTTCAGAGCGGATGACGACCTATCCGATTGTAGTTGAAGTCCTAAGCCGGTTCAAATCAGCAAAAGAGCAGGCGCAGACCGTTAATCTGCTGGCCGAAGGCAAGATTGACATCATCATCGATACGCATCGGCTGCTCCAGCCGGATATTAAGTTTCAAGACCTAGGACTGGTTGTGATAGACGAGGAACAGCGTTTCGGAGTAGAGCATAAGGAGCATCTTAAGAAATTGAAGGCGACGATGGATGTCCTGACTCTGACGGCCACGCCGATTCCACGGACATTGCATATGTCGCTGGTTGGTCTGAGAGAAATATCCACGTTGACCACGTCGCCACAGAACAGACGCGCCATAGAAACAGTCGTGGCCAGGTTTGACCGCGATATTATCCGTAAGGCCATCCAACGTGAATTAGACCGCAACGGCCAGGTCTATTTTGTCCATAACCGCATTTACGACATTGAACGGATATCCGAAACCCTCCAGGAAATACTGCCCAAGGCGCGCATCATTATTGCGCACGGGCAACTAAGCGGCACAGCACTTGAGGAACGGATGGAAGATTTCATCAACGGCAAAGCGGATATCCTGGTCTGCACGAATATCATTGAGTCCGGGCTGGATATCCCGCGGGTTAATACTATTTTCATAAATAACGCCCAGTGGTTCGGGCTGGCTGACCTGCACCAGTTACGCGGCCGGGTCGGTCGCTACAAACATCAGGCGTTTGCCTATTTCCTGATCCCGCCGGAAGAATCAATAGACGACGAGGCGGCCAAGCGGCTTAAGGCCATCCAGGAATTCAACGAACTCGGCGCGGGATTCAAGATTGCTCTGCGCGATATAGAAATCCGCGGTATCGGCAATATCCTGGGTAAAGAACAACACGGGCATATTGCGGCAATCGGGTATGACCTTTATGTCCGACTGCTGGAGCAGACCGTAAAACTGATTAAAGCCGGCAAGGCCGCAGCCAGTCCCGCACTTATGCGGGGCAAACCGGTAGCGACGGGATTGCCGGCGCTGGTTGAGACAGAGGTATCCGTTGAACTGGGCATAGATGCCTATATTCCGCACGAGTATGCGCCGTCCGAGAAACAGCGCATAGAACTTTATCGCAAAATCAGCGCCCTCAAGACGGTAAACCAGTCATCTCAACTTAACCGGGAAATAACGGACCGGTTCGGCAAGCCGATTCCGCAACAGTTGCACAATCTCGTCAGGATTGCCTTATTGAAATCATTGGCCCGGCAATGGAGTTTGACCAGTATTATACTGGCCGGCAATAAAAATATCATCGCCCATTTTACGGATATATCTAAGGTGGAAGAATTAAAGACACGAAGCCACGGTATGATACGGATAATAGACGATAAGACCTGTCACATCCTTATATCGTCTATGTCCCGGAATAAGGGCATAGTAGAAACACTTATTACCGAACTCTTGCGAAATGCCCCTTTTGTCATTCTGAACGGAGTCCCGACACCACCGTGTCGGGACGAAGTGAAGAATCTCCGTTTTATGCGTATTTGGGACGAGATTCTTCGCCCCGACACTCCGTGTCGGGACTCAGAATGACCATGCCATGCCGCATGGCGTGGCACTCTTTGAGTGGTCTTTTTCCCATTACGCAAGAGTTCAGTTATTAAATTGTTTCAAGTTTAAGCATTAATACTTCGCAGTCAACCTGATAAAACCGCCCTGGACTTTGTAGCCCTTGCCGTATTCGGTTAAATCATCACTGAAGTCCACAAAGTTGTATCCAAATCCAAGCATCAGGTTCTTACCCATTTCGCGGTCACATTCCAGCACATA
>JACQXL010000196.1 GCA_016208805.1 Planctomycetota bacterium
GGCATGGCGTGGCACTTTTTGGGTGGTTTATTTCCCATTTCGCAAGAGTTCAGTAAATAAATTAAATAGATATCCGCTAAATCGGCTCAATCCGCTTACTTTGTATGCCCTGTTTTTTGTGCATTTCTGTTCCGGAAGCCCAAAAACGGCCAAATCCGCCAAAAAATCGTCCAGATTTTCCCGAATTTTCATCGCCATAGAATGCAGGTATTTATTGACTTCCAAGCCGGCGTGGCAAATATTGGCAACTTTTATGCTAAAACTGGCATTTCCTGGCATACCTTTTGCATCTATTTGTTATCAGATAGGCGGGGTTTTCTAACCCCGCCAGCGGGACAAGAATGTCCCGCCTTTATTGGAGGAAGTTTATGATGACAGACATTGGATTCCTGGACATAAATGGGCTGGCTGGTTTTATCGGGATGAGCCGCCGCACCATCTATCGGCTGGCCAGCGCCAAACGTATCCCGTGCGCAAAGGTGGGCGGCCAGTGGCGTTTTGACCCGCAGATTATCAGGGACTGGATTACCCGCCGGATGCTGGATAATTGCAAGCCCGGTAATGCCACCGAAAACCAAGCCACAGATTGAACGTAGCGAGAGAGAGGAGATATATGGAGAACAACAACTATGATGTAGCGTCTAAACCCACCTACGCTCCTATGGGCTCCGGCGCGGCCAAACCCGCCGTCCTGCGCACCCGACAGCAGATTGTCGTGGTGCTCCGGCTTATTATCTTTACGGTCATCTACCTGATTGCCTTTCAGGAACGCAAACTGGCCGACCTGCCCTGGCTTATCTGGCTGGTGCTGGGCGTCTTTGTCGCCTCTGAAATCGCCTATCTGTTTGAGCACCGGACATCGTTCTTCATCCAGCGGGTACTCGGCTGGATATTCCTGTTTGATGCCGTCCTGATTACGTTGCTGATATACCTGCTCAATATCAAGAGCGTGGAACTATACATCGCCTATTTCACGGTGATTGCCATCGCCACGATGACCAAAAACGTGGCCACCTCATTTATTGTAACCTTTCTGGTCAGTATCTTTTATCTCTCTGTGCCGCTCTACCAGGGCGATTTCAAACTCACCGAATTCCTGACCCGGCCGCTGTTCTTCTTTGCCGTGGCCATGTTCTCCGGCTACCTGTCCGAAGAGGTCTGGCGCCAGCGCAAGAAGAAGTTTGAGGCCGAGACAAAGATTAAGGAAATAGAATCCCAACTCCGCCAGGCCAAGAAGATGGAGGTGGTCGGCCAGTTAACCGGCGGCATCGCCCACGACTTCAACAATATCTTGGCCGACATTATGGGCCACAGCGAACTGGCCCTGATGGACATTGACCCGACCGACCCGCTCCATAAAACATTCAATACCATCTACCGGCAGGCCGAGCGGGCCGCCGAATTGACCAGGCGACTCCTCACTTTCAGCCGACAGCAAACTCTCAACCTCAAAAATCTCAACGTCAATGAACTTATTCAGGAACTCGTCAAATTCATCGGCCGGACCATTCCGGAAAATATTGAACTGCGCTTTATGCCGGGCGAAAACATTAACGTCATCAATGCCGACCCGGTCGCGATTGAACAGATTATCCTGAACCTCTGCGTCAACGCCCGCGATGCCATGCCCCAGGGCGGACACATCGTCATTACCACGACCGATACGGCCGGGCTCATCCGGGCCGACCGCTTCTACCCGCCGGTTGAGGCATTCGCCGTCATCGCCAACGGCGAACAGGCACAGGTCAGCCCTTATGCCCTGATTTCCATCACCGATACCGGTAGCGGGATGACATCGGAAGTTAAACAACGGCTGTTTGAACCGTTCTTCACCACCAAGGCAAAAGACAAAGGCACCGGCCTGGGACTGGCCATGGTCTATGGGCTGGTCAAACAACACGACGGCCAGGTGGAGGTGGACAGCGCTCCCAACAAAGGCACCACCTTCAGGATATATTTACCCGCCGTAGTCCCGACACAAAGTGTCGGGACGGAGGCGGGCTTGCCCAAACCCGAAACCAAAATTATACCGCACGGCGGGACTCGGTCTGAAGGCGATGAAACCATCCTGATTGCCGAGGACGACCCGGCCGTATTGGACATTGCCCGTGCCGCGCTTGAACCCTGCGGCTATAAAATCATCACCGCAGCAAACGGCTCGGCTGCCTTCAACCTCTTTTGTAAATACACTGATGAAATTGAACTGTGCATTCTGGATATGGTTATGCCCGGCAAGAACGGCGTAGAGGTCTATGAACTGGTCAAAGAAATAAAACCCGAAATAGACATATTATTCATCACCGGCTACAATGTTACAGACCGCGAAACAATCCCCGAAATATTCGGTGAAACAATCGGCACGGACTTTATCCAGAAACCGTTTAATATCAACGGCCTGAGGCAGAAGGTCAGGGAACTGCTTGACCGCCGACGCCAGCCCAACAAAGTATGGAGTGATGTATGATTACAGAACCTGACCAAATTAGCGCCAGAACCCGTTTGCTTGGCCAAATCAGCGGCGCGCTGATTGCCTTCTTCGGCATCATTGCGCTGTTCGGCTGGGTATTTGATGTCCCCATCCTGAAAAGCATCAGCCCAAACCTGGTAACGATAAAGTTCAATACCGCGCTGGCCTTTTTACTGAGCGGCATTGCGCTGTGGTTGTTGTCCCGGCCAACGCTTTCACCTAAAGCAAAACCAGTTGGCTACCTGGCCGCCGGTATGGTCACGCTAATCGGTCTGCTCACCTTCAGCCAGTATCTGTTCGGCTGGGAACTGGGCATTGACCAGTTTCTCTGGACGGAATTACCGGGCGCGGTTGCCACATCGCATTTAGGCCGGATGGCGCCAGCCACGGCGCTAAATTTCCTGATGCTGGGTGCGGCTATGTTGCTCCTCAACAAACCAGCCGGTATCCGGGCCAGCCAAATACTGGCTCTGCTGGGGTGCCTGATAGGTTTCTTCAACTTCACCGGCTACATCTACGGCGTGGAAAAACTCTACGGCATTGCCGCCTACACCCCGATGGCCGTCCATACCGCCGTGGCGTTTGTGGTCCTGGCTTCGGGCATACTCTTTGCCCGGCCGGAACATCGGCTGATGGCCGTGCTGACCAGTCCCTATACCGGCGGCCAACGGGCGCGCCGGTTGATACCTGTTGCCGTAATTATCCTGTTGCTCCTGGGCGGATTAATATTAATGGGTAAAAAGAATGCACTCTACAGCCGTGAATTCGCATTCGCCCTGATGGCGCTGGGCAGTATCGTCTTTTTTACTGTCGCCATCTGGTGGAACGCCAAACACCTTAATAAATGCGATGCCGACCGCGAGCAAGCCCAAATAGAACTCCAGAAATCGCACGACATACTGGAAATCAAGGTCCGGGAGCGCACTAAAGAACTCACCAAGTCCGAGGCGCAACTCTTCCGGGCCCAGAAACTGGAAAGCATCGGCAACCTGGCCGGCGGCGTGGCGCACGACTTCAACAACATCCTGGCCGCCGTCAAGGGCTACACCGAGATGGCGCTGATGGAAATGGATGCGGCCAACCCGTTCTTCAATAATCTCAGCCATATAAACCAGGCGGTTGACCGGGCCACCAACCTGACCCGGCAACTCCTGCTCTTCAGCCGCCGGGATACCCCGGAAATCAAGACCCTTGACCTCAACGAGTTAATCAAGAACCTGCTCAAGATGCTCAACCGGCTCATCGGCGAGAACATCAACATAGAGACCAAACTGGCGACTGATATTGCCCCTATCCGGGCCGATGCCGGCAATATTGAACAGGTCATAATGAACTTAGTCGTCAACGCCCGCGACGCCATGATTCGGGGCGGTAAAATCACCATCACCACCGAAAACCAACTCATCAACGAACAATACTGCCAACTGAACCTGGAAGGCCGTTGCGGCCGGTTCGTCTGTCTGTCCATCTCCGACACCGGCATCGGGATGACCGATGAAATCGAAAGCCATCTATTTGAACCGTTCTTCACCACCAAAAAGCCGGGCGAAGGCACCGGACTGGGCCTCTCGGTCGTTTACGGCATCGTCAAAAAACACGAGGGCTGGGTCAATGTCTACAGCGAGCCGGGCCGGGGCGCCGTCATCAGGATATACTTGCCCGCCGAAACTTCAGTGAAGGCGGGCTTGCCCAAACCCGATACCAAAATCATTCCGCCGGACCAACTCAAGGGCAACGGCGAACGGATTCTGCTGATAGAAGACGACCGGAATATCCAGAAAATGGCGCGGACCGCGCTGACCAAGATGAACTATACCGTCTTTACCGTATCAACCGGCGCCGAGGCCATCAACCTGTTTAATGCCGAAAACGGCAACTTCCACCTGCTCCTCTCGGATGTGGTCCTGCCGGACGGCAACGGCATAGACCTGGTGGGCGAACTGAAACTGCTCAACCCGTCCCTGAAGGTGCTGATGACCAGCGGTTATCCGAGCAGGCAATCGTATCAGGAACTGATTAAAGAGCGCCAACTGCCCTTTATCGCCAAACCCTATAAACTCAGCAACCTGTTCGGCAAGATAAAAGAACTGTTGACAAAGGAATAATCGGTACACGGATTGAACAGATTAAACGGATAATTATCAGATATATCAGTACTTGGGCTGTTAGAGCAGAGCGAGTTATGGTCCATCCTAAAGGAGATAGGCTGTACCACCTTTAGGGCAGCCCAGTATAGTTGGCAGTAATTTCACACCATGTCGGTATGACGTGGCGCTACGCTCAAACTGCCACACTATGTTTTCGTGGTATGGTTCTTGTGGTAAAAATGGATGCCTTTGTGGTGTGCGATTGATTATCTTGACCACCCAAGGACTAATTGCTATAGTATATTTCTTATGGTTACTGCTAAGCCCCAACGTCGTTACGAGTTCCTGGCCCATACCGCGGATATCGGTATCCGGGTGCGGGCCCGGTCTCTCAAAGGGCTGTTCACCAACGCGGCCTTCGCACTGTTTGATATCAGCACCGTACTCGGACGGGTCAGACCGGCCCGGTCGCTCAGGATTGAACTGACCGCATTAGATATAGAAGAACTGCTCCAGGGCTGGCTGGGACGCCTCCTGTCCGAATGGACTTTGAACGGTCTGCTCCTGTCCAATTTTCAGTTGCTGAGCATCAAGAAGGGGCTGAATAACAAAATTCATCTGACGGCCCGGGTCTGGGGCGAGGTGTTTGATAAAACACGGCATAAGATTAAGAAGGAAATCAAGGCCGTCACCTTCCACGACCTCAAAGTGACTAAGAAGAAAGAAGGGTTTGAGGCAAGCGTGGTCTTTGATGTGTAATCAGTAAGCGGATTGAGCGGATACAACGGATTTTAATCCGGTTAATCCGCCGGGCCAAGATATGAAAGATCTTATTTACAAGGATTTAACCTTTAAGATCGGAACGGATATCACGGTTATTATTTTCCGATTAATCTGCTAAATCCGCTTACTAAAAATATGGAATTGGTAAAGATTACCGATTATCTCTGGGAGATACCGCAGTCGGCCAAGGATGGTATGCTCGTGCCGGGGCGGATATATACCAGCGAGCAACTGCTCAAATCAGTCGGCCAGGACAAGAGCCCGGAACAGGTGATGAACGTGGCCTGCCTGCCCGGTATCGTCAAGTATTCGCTGGCCATGCCGGATATCCACTGGGGCTACGGGTTTCCCATCGGCGGCGTGGCCGCCTTCCGCATTGAAGATGGTATCATCTCGCCGGGCGGCGTGGGCTACGATATCAACTGCGGCGTCCGGCTGATGCGCACCAACCTGACACTGGATGAGGTCAGGCCGCACCTGACCAAAGTCATCAGCGCGCTTTATAATGCCATCCCGTCTGGAGTCGGCTCTGCCGGCGCCATCGCCAAACTTTCTAGCGCGGACGAGGAGCGGCTGTTGGTAGAAGGCGCATCCTGGGCCGTTAAGAAGGGCTACGGCACCAAGCAGGACCTGTTGCATACCGAAGACGGCGGTTGCCTGCCCGGGGCCGACCCGGCCAAGGTCAGTCCTGAGGCCATCAAGCGCGGTCTGCCCCAAGTCGGCACCCTCGGCTCAGGCAACCATTTCATTGAGGTCTGCTATGTGGAAACGGTTTACCGGCCGGATATCGCGTCTAAATTCGGGTTACGGCAGAATACGGTCTGCCTCCAGATTCATTCCGGCTCGCGCGGATTGGGCTACCAGGTCTGCGACGATTATATCCACAAACTCTTGCGCGCATCCGAGCGGTATGGTATAAAACTGGCCGACCGACAGTTGGCCTGCGCGCCGGTTGGTTCGGACGAGGGCCGGGACTATCTGGCCGCGATGAACTGCGCGGCCAATTATGCCTGGGTCAACCGCCAGGTGATGATGCACATCGCCCGCGAGACCTTTGCCGGAGTGATGGGGATGCCTCTATCCGAATTGGGGATGGAACTGGTTTACGATGTCTGCCACAACATCGCCAAGATAGAGGAGCATACGGTTGACGGCAAGAAAGTGAAGGTGTGCGTGCACCGCAAGGGCGCGACGCGGGCGTTTCCGGCGGGCCATCCGGCCCTGCCGGCCGACTATAAAGAAACCGGACAGCCGGTGCTGGTGCCGGGCGATATGGGCCGGAACTCGTTCGTGTGCGTGGGGACGGAGCGGGCGATGGCGGAGACATTCGGGAGCGCGGCGCACGGGGCCGGACGGGTCGCCTCCAGGTCGCAGATGATTAAGTCATCGCGCGGCCGGAACCTGTTCAAGGAGATGGAGGCGCGCGGCGTGCTGGTGATGGCCAAATCGCGCGACGGGCTGGCCGAAGAGATGCCCGATGCCTACAAGGACGTCAATAACGTGGTGGATGTGATGGAGCAGGCCGGGATTACGAAAATGGTGGTCCGGCTTAAACCGATTGGCGTGATAAAAGGGTAACAACGGATTACGCGGATTACACAGAAGGGCGCGGATTATTAATATCGGCGTTTATCTGTGCGCATCTGTGGCTACAGATTTATGGCTGAAGAAAAGAAGAAACAGAAGGTATTCATCAGGGGCATCATCATTTTACTGCCTACCCTAATAACGGTGTTCCTGCTATTGCTTGCCTTTAACTTCCTGAATAATAATATCGCCAAGCCGCTGGGCGGATTGATTATCTCCATCATCAACCTGATTTCGCCGCTGATACCCAAAGATAATGCTTTATGGAAGACGGTCATAGGTTTCCCGATTTTTATTATTATTATCTACATGGTCGGCGTGTTTACGGCCACGCTGGTAGGCAAACACCTCTTTAAGGACGTTGAGGGCTGGATAATGAACCGCTTCCCGCTGGTAAAGGAAGTTTATCCCTACGCCAAGCAGTTCATAGACACGTTTATTTCAACGGATAAGAAAACCGAGTTCAAGGCGGTGGTGGCGTTCCAGTATCCGCGGCCGGGAGTTTATGCGGTCGGGTTCGTCACGGCGGACGGGCTGAAAGACCTGCGCGAGCATACGGGCAAGAAGATTATCACGGTGTTTCTGCCCACCTCGCCGGCGCCGTTCACCGGATTTACGCTCTTTATGCCGGCCGACGAGGTGGTCCACCTGAATATGACCATAGACGAGGCCATCCGGATTATTATGTCCGGCGGCGTGCTGGTGCCGCCGCACCAGATGACGGAAAAACATGAGTAAATTCCAAATCCTAAATCCTAAATCACAAATAAATTCCAAACACCGAAATTCCAAACCATTTGGGACATTTGCTCATTGGAATTTTGGTATTGTTTGGAACTTAGTGCTTGTGATTTGGTGCTTGGCAGTTGGAGTTTGGTGCTTGGGATTTGGGATTTCAGGTTTATACGCCGATGAGACCGGGCTGGCACAACTTGATGTCAAGGAATACAACCTGGCCAACGGGATGAAGGTGCTGGTGCTGGAGCGGCATACGGCGCCGACTGTGGCCTGTTACCTTTATTTTCGGGTCGGCTCTGTCAACGAGCAACTCGGACAGACCGGCATTTCGCACCTCCTGGAGCATATGCTGTCCAAGGGCACCCAGACCATCGGCACCGTTAACTACGCGCGGGAAAAGGAAATCCTGGACCAGATAGACGTTAAAAAGGAGCGGCTGGCCTACCTGACGGCGCATAAGAAAGGGTCAACGCCCGACGTGGATGACCAGGAGATTAAGGGGCTGGAGCAGGAATTGAAATCGTTATCAGAAGCAGTAGCAACCTACTGGATTCCCAAGGAATACGACCATCTTTATATCCGCAACGGCGCGGTCAACCTCAATGCCGCCACCAACCAGCACACCACCTATTATTACTGCAGTCTGCCGGCCAATAAACTGGAACTGTGGTGCTGGCTGGAATCGGACCATCTGATGAACCCGGTGATGCGCGGATTTTACGAGGAGCGGGACACGGTGCTGGAGGAGCGGCATATGCGCAGCGAGGTTGACCCGGGCGGCGTGCTCTGGGAGGAATTTGAGTCTATGTTTTACAAGGCGTATCCGCTGAGGCGGCCGATTATCGGCTGGCGCTCGGATGTGAGCGCGCTCAGGCGCAAGGACGTGGATGATTATTTCCGGAAATATTATGCGCCCAACAACGCGGTGGCGGTGATAGTGGGCGATGTCAAGGCCGAGCAGGTGTTCCTGCTGATGAAGCGCTATTTTGAGCCGATTGAACGCGGGGTACCGGTCGCGCCCATCGTCACCCGCGAGCCGGAACAGTTGGGCGAGCGGCGGGTCACGGTAGAATTTGAGGCCGAGCCGCGGCTGATGATCGGCTATAAGGGCGCCACCATCGGCGCGCCGGAGGATTATACTATGGATATCATCAGCGCCATCCTGACCGTGGGACGGACCTCGCGGCTGTACCGGGAACTGGTGACGGATAAGAAACTGTGCCTGGATATAGATACCTCCAACAGCGCCGGCGTGCCGGGACAGGGCGAGGGCATCGGCTGTTTCCTGTTTTACGCCGTGCCGGCACAGAGCATCAATCCGGCCGAGATAGAGCCGCACGTCTATGCGGCGCTGGAACGGCTCAAGACCGAACCGGTGACGGATGAGGAACTGAACCGGGCCAAGAATTACCTGGCCGCGGCGTTTGTCCGTGGGATGGATTCCAACGACGGGATGGCCCAGACGCTGGGCTATAACGAGATGCTTTGCGGCTGGCGCTATATCCTGGACTGGCTGTCCAGATGCCAGGCCGTGACCAAGGACGATATCAGGAACACGGCGGCGAAATATTTTATCGGGCAGAAACGGACCGTGGCGACGATGGTAAGGAAACCGGAACCACAGATAAACACAGATGAACACAGATAACTCCAAACATCTATCACTTGTCCCTTGGCTCCTCTGCCTTACCGCCTGCATTTTACTGCTGGCATCCTGCGAAAAGGTAGTTGTCAAGCATCGGCCGTTGCCCGAGCGGGTGACGGATAACAAAATTGCCATCCAGCGCGTGGCGCATCCGGACCAACTCACCTTTCCACCGTTAGAGGTAGTGATTCCCCAGCCGGAGCGTTACCAACTCAAGAACGGCATCACGGTCTATCTGCTGGAGAACCGGGAGTTGCCGCTGGTGGATGTGAGCGTGTTGGTGCACAGCGGTTCCATTTACGAGCCGATTAGCAAGAGCGGGTTGGCTAACCTAACGGCCACGCTGATGCGCACGGGCGGCACGGCCAAATATCCGCCACAGGAACTGGATAAAGTATTGGAGTTCAAGTCAATGCGGTTGTCCGTTTCGGCTGATTACGAGGAAATCAAGGCGGAGTTATCGGTCCTGAGCCGTGATACCCAAGAGGGGCTGGAAATTCTGGGCGAGGTGCTCTTTGCGCCGGCCTTCAACGAAGAGAAACTGGCGGATGCGAAGAAGCGGCAGACGGCGATGCTCAATCGCGAGAACGACGAACCCGGCGCCATCGCCAGCCGCCGGTTCCGGCAACTGCTTTACCCGGAACATCCCTACGGCGAACGGGTGACGGGCAACAGCGAAACCGTGCCGACTATCAGCCGGGTGGATATAATTGAGTTCCACAGTAATTATTTCAGGCCGGAGCAGATGATGCTGGCGGTTTCGGGCGACTTCCGCCGGCACGAGATGCGGGAACTGCTGGAGAAAACGCTGGGCGGAGCAGCAAAGAGCAAAGAGCAAATAGCAAATGGCCTAAATCCGCAATCTCCAATCCGCAATCCGCAATCCCGCTTGGTCTTGATTCAGAAAGATATCCCGCAGGCGACTATTATGGTCGGCCAGCCGGGGATTCACCGCTTGAACCCGGACTATTTTACAGTGATGCTGATGAATGCTATTTTAGGTGGCGGGCCGCTCTCGCGGCTGTACCAGGATATCAGGGAAAAGAACGGGCTGGCTTACGACGTTTATTCCGGCTGGGCGATGCCCATCAGCGCGGCAATGCGGCCCGGGGACGCCAATGCGCCAACCGGACTTTTTATCATCGGCACGGAAACCCGGACCGATGCGGTTCATAAGGCGCTTGAGATTATCATCAAACAGGTCGGGAAAATCAGGGATGAATACGTGGCCGAACAGGAACTGGCCAACACCAAGGAGTCCATCATCAACGCCTTTGTCTTCAGGTTTGAGAAACCTCTGCGCGTGGTGGAGCAGATGATGTACCGGGAATACATCGGCCTGCCGGCGGATTACCTGCAGACCTACCGGCAGAATATCTTGAAGGCGACCAAAGACGATATCAGGCGCGCGGCCCAGAAATACCTGAGCCCGGATAATTTCACGATAGTGGTAGTGGGCGATGTGAAGAATTTCAATCCGGCGGTCAGGACGATTCTGCCGGGCGTGACGCCGATAGAAGAAAGTAATTATGAAGCACCGTTGCCTGAACATCACCGATAACCTGCTGGAAACCATCGGGCACACGCCGCTGGTGCCGATTAACCTCAACGGCCAGGCCGGCAAGACGGCGACCATCTACGGCAAAATGGAGTTTTTCAACCCGTCCGGCAGCGTCAAGGACCGGATTGCCAAGCATATCATTGAGATGGCCGAGAAACGGGGCATCCTCAAGAAGGATTCCATTATTGTTGAGGCGACCAGCGGCAATACCGGGATTGCTTTTTCTATGGTCGGCGCAGCCAGGGGTTACAAGGTCGTCATCATTATGCCGGAGCATATGAGCAAGGAACGTATTCAGATAATGCGCGCATTCGGCGCGAAGGTGATTCTCACACCCAAGTCCGGCGGGTTCACACTGCCGGTAGAACGCACCCGTCAGATGGCCGCGCGTAATCCGAAGGTGTTTTTGCCCTGCCAGTTCAGCAATGTGGACAATACCGAGATACACCGGGTTACCACCGGCCGGGAGATTATCATCCAGACCAAGGGCAAGGTGGACGCCTTTGTGGCCGGCATCGGCACGGGCGGCACGATTATGGGCGTGGCCGAGGCGCTAAAAGAGGCCGGTATCAAGGCCAGGATTATCGCAGTTGAGCCGACCGAGTCGGCAATACTTTCCGGCGAACAGGAAATGTGCGCGCATTCCATCCAGGGCATCGGCGACGGGTTCATCCCGGAGATTGTCAATACCAAAAAGATAGACGAAGTAGTCAAGGTGAAAAGCACTGATGCGGTAAAGATGTCCAAGCGTCTGATACAGGAATTAGGGATGCCGGTGGGCATCTCGTCAGGCGCGAATTATTATGCGGCCCGCAAGGTGGCGGCCAAACTCGGACCGGGCAAGGCGGTGGTAACGATAATGGCCGACCGGATGGAACGATATTTCAGCACGGATTTGTTCCGGATTCACCGTGAACGGATGTAGGCCGGGTCGTAACATCAACGGCATCCTTAAGGTTGTCCGGAAGAACGATACCTAACTGCTTTATTTTCACACCGAGCGTGTTGCGGTGGATGCCGAGCCGTTCGGACACTTCTGACATCCGGTAGTTTGACTTTTCCAGAACGGCGGTGATGTATTCGCGCTCAAAGCCAGCCACGGCTTTATCCAGCGTCGCGGATACATCCCCTTCCTCCAGCCAGCAAACCCCGCCGGCCAGTTCCAGCGGCAGTTGTTTGAGCGAAAGCGTATCGCCGCCTGAAACCAGCATCAACCGCTGGATGACATTTTCCAGTTCACGGATATTGCCGGGCCAGCGATAATCCATAAACCGGCTCATTAACCGCTTGGGTATTCCGGTGATGTTCTTCTGGTATTTACGGTTGTAGACGCCCAGGAAATGTTCAACCAGAAACGGGACGTCGCTTTTGCGGTCCCGGAGCGGCGGCAGGGCAACCGGCACGATATTCAGCCGGTAATAGAGGTCTTCACGGAATTTGCCTTCCTTGGAGAGTTGTTTGAGGTCAACGTTGGTGGCGGCCACGACGCGGACATCCAGTGAAATAAGTTTGGTGCCGCCGACCCGTTCAATGTTTTTCTCCTGTAGGACCCGGAGTAATTTGGATTGGAGACCAAAAGGCAGGACGCTGATTTCATCCAGGAAGATGGTGCCGTGGTTGGCGAGTTCAAATTTGCCGGGTTTCTGGCGTTCCGCGCCGGTGAAAGCGCCCTTTTCGTGGCCGAACAGTTCGCTTTCGGTGAGTTCGGCCGGAATGGCGCCGCAATTGACAGCGATAAACGGTTTGTTCTGGCGCGGGCTTTTGCGATGAATGGCACGTGCGACCAGTTCCTTACCGGTGCCGGATTCGCCGATAATCAAAGCGGTCACATCGCTGGGCGCCACCTGCTCTACCCAGTCGCTGAGCTTACGCATCAGGGGATGCCGGCCGATTATCGGGCGGTCTTTTGATGCGTCATCCATCCGGCGGTAACAAATCTCCTGGGCGAGTTGGCCTTTTTCAAGGGCATTGCGGACCACTACCTGAATGTGTTCCACGTCAAACGGCTTGACCAGATAATCGTATGCGCCAAGTTTCATCGCCTCTATGCCGCTGGTCAAAGCAGTGTTGGCAGTGAGCATAATGCATTCCAAGGCCGGATGAGATTCTTTTATCCGCTTGAGTAAATTGAGTCCGCTGATATCGGGCAGTCCGAGGTCAATCACGGCAACCGGGATATCGTGAGTATCAAGAATCTCCAGCGCACGGTTTCCGTCAGAGGCGGTTATAAAATTATAGTCGCCTTCAAATATCGCCTGCAGACTGGCCAGGACTCCCGGCTCGTCATCCACGGATAAAAGGCGCGGTTTTAATCCGGCATCCCTAACGGGATTCCTCAAAGGGTCGGCCATAACTACTCCTTTATCCCGCTTTATTCATTCCGATACTTCGTGTCGTCATTGTCCCGCCAAGGCGGGATTGAAGCGGGATAACCCGCCGTAATCCCGACACGCCGTGTCGGGATAACGGGCATCCCGCTAAAGCGTGATTCGGCTTATCGGTATTTTAATTATAAAATTAGTTCCTTTGTCGGGCTCGCTTTTTACGTCAATCCTGCCCCGGTGCTGTTCCACGATTTCCTTGCAGATGGTAAGGCCCAAGCCGAGCCCGCCGCGTTTTGAGGTCATGAACGGTTCAAACAATTGGGACAGTTGCTCGGGCGGGATGCCGCAACCGGTGTCTTTAATTTCCAGCACAAACAGTTTTTCCGTTTCGTCAACCGAGCCGTTGATATGCAATTCGCCGCCGTTCGGCATTGCCGCGATTGCATTGTTGATAAGGTTAATCAGCACCTGGTTGAAACGGTCCGTATCCACCATCACCATAGTATGATTGACCTCAACCGCCGAATGCACCACAATATTCCGCTGGCTGAACCGTTCGCGGAATAAATCAAGCGAGTGGTTAATAAAACTGTTCGGAGCACATTCATCCAACCGGAGTTTCGGGATGGCGGAAAAGTCGGTTAACTCCTGAAGCATCTTTTCCAGCCGGTCCATTTCGGTCGGAACGAGTTCGTTAAATTGATTGATGAAGTTTTGTTCCTGACGGCGGTGCGGCAGGAGTTGGACAAATGTTTTGAGCGCCACCAGCGGATTGCGCAGTTCGTGGCCGATTTTGGAGGTGGCTAACCCAATTGTAGAAAGTTTTTCCACCTGCCTGGCCCGGCGGAGTTTCTTAATCATCTCGTTAAACGACCGCAATAAACCGCCCACCTCATCCTGGCGGGTAGTAACGATTTCGGCATCCAGATTTCCGGACGCAACATTGTGAGTGGCCTGGACCAGTTGTCTTATGGGTTTAACTATCCAGCGAGCGAGGATGGATGCAAATAATATCGCAATAAGTATCGCCAGGGTAATGGCAATCACCGCTGTCTTTTGCATCTGGTATGAGAATGCATAAGCGGTTGACAGGGGCTGTCTGATAATCAGGCCCCATCCGAATGGTTTTATCGGCGCATAGGCCACCAGGTATTTGTCCGATTTATTATCGGAAATGCTGGCATCTTCCATACTGCCTTCTTGCCCTTGGAGAGATTCCTGAACAGGTTTGGCAAATGCCAGGTTTTCGCCCAGATATACCCGGCGCGCCTGGCGGTGCACCAGGATATAACCTTTTTCATTGACGATGAACGCTTCGCCGTTGGATAACCTGATATTGTTGATTGTCTCCCACAGACTCAAAAGTTTCACTTCGGCCACCAGAAATCCGGTGGTTTGCTCAAGTTTTTTTATCGGCGCCGCCACACTGAAATACGGAACGTCACGGCTGAAATAAACGCGTGAGAATGATGGCTGTTTGGTCCTGGAAACGAGTTGGAATATTTCGGTTGAGGAAATATCTTTTAACGGCTTGCTCCAATTGGAAGTAAGCGTTTCCTGACCGGCAATATCGGTTACTGCGATATGTTCAAACTGGGGGGCGTGGTTGGCAAATAACTGGTAGATAATCATTTTTTGTGTGTCGCGGTCCGCGGGCGGCAGATTGGCAAATACAGCGGCAGTGTTAACGAGTAGTTCGCCGGGCTTATCAATGAAGTTGGTTAGTTCCTGCGCGGCTCTATGGGCAATATCTTCGTAATCTCGGAGAACCGAGTTAACCACCGCATAACGGCTGGAATTGATTAACGAAAACCCTAAAAATCCAAGAGAAATAATTATCAGCACTACAAAAACTAATCCAACCTGCGTGGATATATGATGCGGAATAATTGATTTGATGATTCGGCTGATTTTCATATCCCTCTTGGTGATATTATTATCAAATATGGCTGCGCAGGTCAACAAAATTTCTGGACTTGTGTTGACGATTTGATATAAGAATTGATAATCTACTAAATCGGTTTGGCAGCCCCGCCATAAGTGGCGGGATCTCCACCGAAGGGCGAGTGGCGGAATGGCAGACGCTGAGGACTTAAAATCCTTTCCTCTCACGAGGGTGAGGGTTCAACTCCCTCCTCGCCCAGGAAAGCACAAATGCCGCTCCGAAGATAGCCAAACCTGGTACCAACGCATCCCAACCTGGACCGGGATGAATATCTAATAAGTGTATCAGCGACTGCTGGCCAATTAATATGAATGCGCCTATAAGCCACAATATATGCTTAATCATTTAGGGATTAGGGATGGATTGATTATTTTATTATTTAGTCGCCCTGTCAAGAAAAAGAACAAAAGGTTCATCACGGGAAAGTGTGGGTTCACCCTGAATGGTTCACCATGAATGGGTAAACCCCGTTAGAAATCCGGATGAGCATTAGATAAGTGAGTGTTTGGAACATAGTTCTACGGAGAAAATGGAGATTTCTAACGGGATAAATAGTAAAAAGGGATATTTTACCCAAAAGGTAGATAGGGTGGCATGGGTAACCTACTGGTCTTTCACACATAAATTGATGGATATTTTGGACCTTTTTGCCGATATAAAACGGTAAGGAGGTCCATTATGAAGAAAATATATATGGTGGATTTAACAGAGGAGGAACGCCAGAGATTGCAGGGATTAATCGCATCAGGCAAAACAGCGGCACGGAAGCTAACCCATGCCCGAATTTTACTCAAGGCTGATCGTAGTCCGTCAGGACCTAACTGGCCTGATTGGCAGATCAGTCAAGCACTTGATGTGGGAAGAGTTACGGTGGAAAGGGTACGAAAAAGGTTTATCGCAGAGGGACTGGAGTCGGCTTTGAATAGGGATAAGCCACAACGCGTATACCAGCGTAAGATTGATGGTAAAGGAGAAGCGCATTTGGTTGCGGTAGTTTGTAGTCCGGCACCGGAAGGTTATCAAAGATGGACTTTACAACTTTTGGCTGATCGGCTGGTAGAATTGGGTTATGTTGATAGTATCTCTTATGAAACGGTGCGTCGGACACTAAAAAAAACGAGCTCAAGCCTTGGTTAATTCAACAATGGTGTATTCCGCCGAAGTCCAACGCGGAATTTGTCTGTCAGATGGAAGAGGTTTTAGATGTGTATCAACAACCTTATGACCCCAAACGGCCAGTAGTTTGTTTTGATGAACGACCTAATCAATTGGTTGGGGAGATACGCCAAGCGATTCCGGCCATGCCGGGCAAATCGGTTCGTTATGATTATGCGTATAAACGTAATGGGGTAGCCAATTTGTTTATGATGTTTGAGCCGCTGGTTAGCAAACGGCAAGTAAAAGTTACCGAGCGGCGCACTAAAAAGGAGTTGGCTGAATGTTTCCATGAGTTAGTTGA
>JACQXL010000197.1 GCA_016208805.1 Planctomycetota bacterium
CGCAGGATAGCCAACCAGGGTATATGGGATAGCCTCACAAGGTATATGGGGTAGCCTCACAGGGTATGGGGGATAGCCTCACAGGGTATGGGGGGTAGCCTCACAAGGTATGTGGGATAGCCTCACAAGGTATGTGGGGTAGCCTCACAGGGTATATGGGACAGCCTCACAAGGTATATGGGGTAGCCTCACAGGGTATATGGGGTAGCCTCACAGGGTATATGGGGTAGCCTCACAAGGTATGTGGGGTAGCCTCACAAGGTATATGGGATAACCTCACAGGGTATATGGGGTAGCCCCAGAGGGTATGGGGTAGAGCCCTACCCCCTATTAGCATATTCTGACATATTCTGTCATATCTTTGGCTATTTTATGACAGACCATCTCATAACTACATACCAGTTAATAAATTGAGTATTAGGCCTTATGTATAGTTTATGACAAAACAAGGGTGATTTGTGTTGACGAAACGCTCAAATTATGTATAGATATTGACAGCGACCCATTGAAGTCCCTGTCAAAATATAGACAAAAATATGACATTACCTCACACCATCGTCCGGCTGGACGATACCGGTCGTTCGGAATTGTTATTTGGTCTGGAACTCTTCCTGCCGGGTGCCCAGGTTACCGGATGCGTCATAGGCCCTCAGTAACAGTGTGTGACCACCCTTTCCCAGTTCGCTCATCTGGACTGTGAAGTCCTCAGTATCACTGTCAAACAGCCCGTCTTTGGGATAGACCACCTGCCAGGGCTTGCCATCCACCGAGTATTCTATCCGGGCGATGTAACTGAAATTGTCCACCACCGTGCCCTCGGCCGACAGTTTGTCATCACGGATATCCAGTTTAAGCGTCTTCACCTGCGGCTTGGTGTTATCCACCAGCACCGGCCGAGCCACCTTCTCATCCGTCAGCGCGGTTTCCCGGGGGTTGTTCTTTTCGTCTGTCACCTCCACCTTGACCAGATACCGACCGTCATCTACTGATTCAGTATTCCAGACATAGTCCGGAGTGAGCACAAGGTCGTTCTGGTTCAAGAGAATCCAGTTGGTCATCTGTTCCTTGCGGTAGTAGATGCGGTAGCCGAGCGGGTCGCCGTCCGTATCGCTGGCCTGATAGATTACTTTCTTAAGAATGGTGCGTTCCGACACAACAGGCAGATTGGTAACCGCGGCCGGCTGTGGTTGCGGCTGGGGTGGCGGTGCCTGTTTGGCGTTCTCCACCCGGACATCCATTAAGACCGGCTTCTGGTTGGTCACCCGATGCGCTACGGAGAATCTGGCCAGTTTAGCATCCTTGCCCTTGAGCGTCGCCCGGACCTGGAGGTAGCGTCCGGCCGGCGCCTTGAGTTTGGCTTGCGGTGCGACCTGTTCCTCGGACCAATCAGACCATGTATCGCCCGGTTTATTGGTATTGCCACTCCGGGCGGCGAAGGAAATATCACCTACGCCTTCCCACTTAAGCGCGCCCCACTCGGCAGTGAAACGGGCATCAAGGACATCCGAAAGATAGACGCCCTTTTCGGACGGGCCGGCCGGGAATAGATAGACTGCGCCGGCCCCGCCGGTGGCCGCCGCCTTCATCTCGCCTTCTTTATCAGATAACAGCGCCAGAATATTGCTCGCTTCTAAATCATACGGGATGGCGAAAACCCCGTCCGGATTGACCTGATAGAGTTTACCGCTGTTATCAGTGGCGGCCAGTAGATAGTTATCGCTGGTAAATTTAAGGTCGGTGATATAGGCGCGGTCAAACCGGATGAGTTCGCGCACTTTATTGCCGGCGGTTATGGAATAGATTGAAGACTGGACGGGCGGTTTTTCCTTGGGCGGAGGCGGCGGGGCCGTTATCACGGCCGGCGGCGCTCCGGCCGCATCGGCCTTCTTGGTCTCTTCGGCCGCGCCTTTAACCGCATTCAGGAAATCCTGCGGCATAATCCGCACAGCGGAATTAACACCCAGATAGATACTGTTCGTGGCCACGGCCAGCGTCTTTATTTCTGTATCGCCGAAATCGTAAAGAATCTCCGCTTTTTTATCGGACATATTATAACGATACAAAATACCGGGGTAACTCGTGCCGAAATACATCCCGTAATCATCCAGATACATACAAAGGATATGCTGTCCTTTCTTGGCCTCGTAGAAGACCTCGGATTTACCGGTTGAGTCAATCTTATATATCGTTGCGACCGGACCAGTTGCGGCGTAAAGGAAGTCATCCTTATAGGCAAGCGACCAGACATAGGCCATCGGGAGCGAGCAGAAAAGCGCGTCTTTGCCCTCGCGGTCTATCTTGTAGATACGGCCGTTGGGGATGGTGCCGGCAAACAGTTCGCCCTTGTCATTTATGGCCAGGGCCGTAACCAGCGTCTCGGTGGTGGAGAAGAACTCGTCCAGTTTGGTGTCGTCAACCAACTTATAGATTTTGCCGTTGCCGGCGCCGAAATAGGAGTTACCTTTCTTATCCATCACCGTGGACCAGAGTGCCACGTCATTGGCCGAGGCGATTTTAGACGGCTTTTTGCCCAGCACCACCTCGCCGGACGGGGTCAGCACGGTCTCCTGGAACTCACCTTTGGAGATGTCCTGTTTGGTATTGACCTCCCAGTGGGCGGTGTTGACGGCACTGCACAAATTCCAAATTCCAAATCCCAAATTCCAAATAATAACCAATGACCAAACCGTCTTTAATTTCATAGCATCTCCTTCTTTCTTATTAGAAACTCCAAATCCCAAACTCCAAATAAATTTCAATTACCAAATTACGAATATCCAAACGAACATCACTCTGACTTACCTATGATAGAAGAGAAAATCTTCTTCAATTCAATAGATTCATCCATAAGTTCATTTATTTCTACTTTGAATCCAGGATTTGCTTCAAGCATAACCTCTAACCAGTAATGAGTTTCTTTTGCTTCCTTGCGGCATATTTTTAGGCGGTATACAAAGTCCTTTTTTGTAAGCGCCACATTTGCCTCACGATAATTAGCTCCAACCGAACCACTTGACCTTATCACCTGTCTGATATGCTCGTTATTTATAGAATTTATCGGTATCTTTTTGCACAACCTGACGACTGCTTTAGCAAATTCTAATGTTCTTGGTTCCAGGTCATATGGCTTATGGTTTCGGTCATTATTCATTTTATTATTTGGTCATTATTTGGAATTTGGTGCTTGGTCATTGGAATTTTACCCGTGGCTTCAGTTACGCACCAGCAAGCGGACGCTCCTGGCGCCGGAAATAATATACTCAACCGGCGTAAATATCTTCTTGGCGCCGGCGTCAAGTTCCAGCCGCTCCACCAGCGAAGTCCTTAACCCGCCCGTATTCCTGAGCGTTACGGCTTCCCGGGACTGGTTAATCAGACTGCTCAAGACCGAGTTGGGTAACCCTTTGAGGTTATTGCCCTGGTAAAACAGAGCGGTTGATTTGAACGGAATCATCGTAACCAGGGTATCGGGTTCGTAGAACGCCTTGATGTAGTTGATAATATCAAGGGGCTTGGTCGCATCCGGTAGTTCCGGCGCAATATCGCCGCCGCCCGCCACGGCTATCTGGATGTCCTGCTCCGGCGTCTCGGGCGGGATAAAGAACTGGACCGTCTTGACGACTTCGTTATTGACATCAGTGCCGTAGGGATATGGCTTTAACTGGATATAAAGTTTGCCCACCTCGCCCGGCTTGAGGACATCCTTTTCCAGCCAGGCGTTCTGGATAATCGCGGTGCGGTCGTCGTTCACAACCGAGATATCAATGGCCACATCCTCAACGCCCATTTCATCCATGAACGGGTTCTGCCAGATGGGCCGGAATATCCGGTAGAGGGTGGTGACATAGACCGGCGCCAGGGCGCCGCCCTCTCCGGCCAGAAGACGAGACAACGTAATCGGCTCATAGCCCTTGAACTTAACCCGCATCTTAACCTCTACGGTTGAGCGGAGCATCTGGTTGGGCTCATTGGTCTCCATAACCGAGGCGATAACCGAGCCAATCAGAATCGGCGTCAGGTCGCGGTGATGAACCACTTCCACTTTGTAACTTTCATTAAAGCCGGTCTTAGGATTGGCGATGCTGACGGTCATCGGGAACATCGGCGCTTTCTTGCCGATGATGCCGACCACGCAGGACTGGCGGTCCTGGCTAATCACGCCGACCTCCTTTGAGCCGACCCCAATCTTGAACGACAAATCCAGCCGGGGCATCACGCCGTACATATAAGCCGTAGTCATCGGCCAGGCCGTCTCGCCGGCCAGGTCCATCTTGTGGCCGAAGGCGACCAGGTTATTGCCGTCCACATAGGTGACGGTGCCGTTGCCGACCCACTCAATATCGCCGCGGACATACGGTATGCCGATGGCGCTGCCCGGCTCAAGCGGGTCGTTGACCTCCACCAGTCCCCCGCTGCCGCCGGACTGAACCGGGTAGAGGTTGAACGGCGCTAATTCTTTTTCCAGATATTTCACCACATCGGCGTTCATACCGGAGACAAAGAGCGGGGTCTTAAGCGGATATAAAATGCCGGATTTACCGTCCGAGATGCCGTTATCCGTATCAAGCCGGGATGAGGCGGTATCGTCATATTTAACTGGTAAGCGTGAAAAGGACGGTTTCTCCACCGGACGACCCATATCCTTAATCATCTCTTCTATCGGCGTGACGCCGGCGATGGGTTCTTTGCAGAATGAATAGCCGTAAGAAAGCGCGCCGATGAGTTTGCCCTCCGGTTCGTTGACGGGGTCAGTAACTACAAAGACCGGACTGCCGCTCATCCCCTGGACGATATTGGCCCGGTCCGTGACCGGATGCGAGATGCGGATAAGGAAGCGGTTGGTCTTGGGGCCGGTGTTGCGGAGAATCGCCGTCACCTCAATGCCGAACCTTTCTATTTTGGTGCCCTCAAATACGGTCTTGCCGTAGCCCTTCATCCCGACCCGGACATCATCCAACTTCATAATGGGTGGCGGTTTTTGGGCCTCCGGCGCGGGAATATCTTGCGGTGGGACTGAGGCGGACGGTGTCGGACTAATCGGTTCGATCGGTTGGTTTGCCAGCGGCTCGGCCATTACGGAAACACTGATAACAAGCAGACTAACCAGAATAAGTAATTTATTTAGCATAATTACGGAACACAATAACCGGATTACAGGATATGTCAAGAATAATCGTCTGCTATTAAACCCACTCAATACAACAAAAGCCCACGCAGGAACTCCGGATAGGTATAGAATGTAAACTGGATTATCTGGGGTTTGAGGAAGAGCATCACCAGCGCGCCCATAGCCAGGAACGGGCCGAATGCGATATAGCGGTCTTTGGTAACTATCCAGAAAATGATGCCGATGACCGAGCCGAAGATACAGCCCAGAAAGAATACAAATAGGATACTCTGCCAGCCCATAAACCCGCCCAACAGCGCCATCAGTTTGACATCGCCGAACCCCATCGCCTCCTTGCGGAAGACGGCCTTGCCAATCAGTCCGACCAGATAAACCACTCCCCCACCCACGAGCATCCCGACCAGGCAAGCCAGCAGGCCGTTGATAAATGCGAATTGTCCCGCCTCGGCGGGACGGATTGCGAATAGCATCTCCGTATGGATAGAAGGAAATATCGTGCTGACAATCGGCGCCAGAATCATACCGGAGATGCTTATCTCATCAGGGATAATCCGGTGCGCAAAGTCTATAAAGGTCACCACGAGCAGAATGCTAACCAGATAGAGCGTGATTGTCAATCGGGCAATATCGGCGGAATAAACCCCTACGGTCAGGGCGAACAGCGCTCCGGTCAGCAACTCCACCAGCGGATAGCGCAGAGAAATCCGCACCCGACAATGGGCACAACGCCCGCCTAATATAATGTAACTCAATACCGGGATATTGTGATACCACTTGATGGGATTGCCGCAATTGGGACAGGCCGAGCCCGGTTTGATGATGGATTTGCCCAGCGGCAGGCGGTAAATCAGGACATTGAAGAAACTGCCGAAAACCAGACCGAACAGAAAGGCGAAGATAAGTATGAATGTGGTCATCTGCTGTTGTCACGCCCACACACCCCTAAATCCCCTCTTGATAGAGGGGACTTATTCCCCTCTTGAGAGGGGTAAGGGTGTGTCGGTTGGTTACCTATCAATCTTCCTTCAGCGACAGCCCCATATCCTTGAGCCGGTGTTTAATCTCAGTAAGCGAGGTCTGGCCGAAGTTCTTAATGCCCAGAAATTGCATTTCGGTCTTCTGAATCAGGTCGGACACGGTATAGACCTTGAGTTTATCCAGTGTGGCGCGGACCCGGGCCGACCAGTCTATGGTAAAGACGGATTTCTGCAGGATATTAGATGAACCGGCTGATTCGCCGGACACCTGCGCGCCGACCAGTTCATCAAGCGACATAGAGGTAGTGCCGGCCTGGGCCAGGGTCAGGCCCCGGCGGGCCAGCAGTTCTTTTACCTCGGCCAGCGTCTGGTAGCCGACGTCCTCGCACTTCATAATCTCATCTTCGGTCTTCTGAATCAGGTCGCCCAGGGTCTTGATTTTCATAGACTCCATACACTTGCGCGCCCTGACCGAGAGCCGGAAATCGCTGATTAACTGGTTAAGCAGTTGTCGGGTCTGGTATGCCTTGCGCTTGACGGTCTCGTCATAGCACATCGTCTCGGATGCCCTGACGTCCTTAAGATAGAGCCGGGCGCGTGGTTCAAGCGGGTTCAAACGCAGGACATCCTCATAACACAGGCGCGCCTGGCGGTAGTCGCCTTTATCTTCGTAGAGCAACCCCAAATTAATCAGGACGCTGGTATGCACCGGCTTGTCCGCATACAATTTCTCGTAGAGCCGGAGCGCATCCTCATCGTCGCCGTTCAAGTCCGCATTATAGGCCAGCCGGAAAAGAGTCGGCTTATGGCCGGAATCCAGATGAAGCGCATTTCGGTATTCCTTGTCCGCTTCCTTATATCTGGCGAACCGCTCCAGGCACAAACCGGTATAATAGACAATATCCGGGCTGAGACGCCCGCCCGTCTTATAGGGCGGATTGTTCCGGAAATCCTTCTTGACCTTCTGGAGCAACTCCAACGCTTCTTCCACGGCGCCGAGTTTAATCTTCAAGTCCGCATAAATAACCAGGAACTCCAGGCAGTCTGATTCCGCCCGGTGGAGTTTCTGCGCCAAATCCAGCGCCTTCTGGTAGTCGCCCTTTTCATTATAGCACAGGGCCAGGAAATAATCCCGCTCGCGGCCGGAATATGCTTCTTCCAGGCACTTGACGGCGTCATCGGTCTTATTCAGAAGCCAGAGCGCAATGCCCTTGCGGGTCAGCGCCTTGGCCGCGCTGGACAATCGCTTCTGGGCCGTCGGCGAGAAACCGCCGAAGGCGGACTTCTCCAACCTGCGGTAGACCTGATTGGAACAATATATCGGCTTACGCAAGCCCAGAATCTCGTCCAATTTCAGTTCCTCTTTGGTGAACAGGAAATCAACATCCACATCAATCTCTTTCGCCACGGCGGCTTTCTTCGCTACAGGTTTTGTCTTTAACTTTACCATTATTTATCACTCCTCTTACTCACTGTTAGTCCAGCACCTATCCCGCCGGGATGGGTGCTGGGCGTTACAGTGGAGTTAGACCCAGCACCTATTTTGGCGGGCGAGTCCCCTTACAGGGAATTGTCCTTATGCCAAAATGGGTGCTGGGTTTCGCTACCTGCCTGCCCTGCCTACCGGCTAATGGCAGTGACTTAAGACGCCTCTGCATAGCTTACCTCCACAAATAGTCCTCCCTTAGGTAATCCGGTTCGTCTCTTAGGATGTCGTGGATAATGTCGCCCAGGACGTTTTA
>JACQXL010000198.1 GCA_016208805.1 Planctomycetota bacterium
AGTCGTCAACGGTTCGCGTATTAATCTGTTAATATTATTCTTAGTGGTCGAATTAATCGGTTTAATCTGTTCAATCCGTTTACTCTTGGCTTTCCATATTTCGTACTGGCGCATAGCCTCGAATGCCGCGATGGCCCGTTCCGGGGTGGGGTAATTGGGCACGCCCAGTTCCTCCAGTAGTTTAACGGCAATCTGGGCCATCTCGCCGCCCATAAACGAAGTGATAATCGGCTTGGTTGATTTCTTGAACATCTGGCCGGTGACTTGGGCGACAAACTCCGGCTGTTCCTGGCTGGCCGGAGTAAATATCACCAGCACGCCGTCCACGTTCTTATCGGCCAGCACCGTGTTCAGGGTGGTGGAGTATCGTTCCCTGTTCGCGTCGGCAATGACGTCAACCGGATTATAGATACCGGCCCCGGGCGGCAGCGCCTTGCGCAGTGTATCAATTGTCGGTTCGGTAAAGAACGACATCTTGAGCGATTGCGATTTGGCTATCCGGTCGGCGGCCAGCACGGCCGGTCCGCCGGAGTTGGTCACAATCGCCAGGTTACTCCCTTTTAATACAGGGATATTCGCATAGCGCTCGAATACCTCGGCCAGGTCGAACATATCCTGTATATTCTGGACCCGGATGATGCCCGATTGCAGGAACGCGGACTGGTAGGCGATATCCTTTCCGGCCAGCGAGCCGGTATGCGACGACACGGCCCGGGCGCCGGCATCGGTCGTGCCGCCCTTGAGCATCACTATCGGCTTGGTCCGGCTGACCTTGCGGGCCACTTCCATAAACTCGCGTCCGTGGTTAATGCCTTCCAGATAGGCCAGGATACAGGTGGTATTGGGGTCATCGCCCAGGTATTTCAGGAGCGAGATTTCGTCCACCACGACCTTGTTGCCCAGCCCGACCATTTTGGACAGCCCGATTTTCTCCTTAATAGTCCAGTCTAAGACGGCCATGCAGAAGGCGCCGGACTGCGAGAAGAATGCCGTCTTGATGCGTGGTTGATAGTTTATTTATAGCCGCCTCCCATTGCGCGCCTTCGGAACCGGTCTCCCTGAACCCGGCTGAGATAATAGTCCCGGCCTTGATAAGCTTGCCGGAATCAACGATGCCTTTCAAGGTGGGCAGGACATACGGCGCCGGGATGCAAAAGATGGCCATATCAACCGTGGTCGGTGTGCTCTTGATATCCGGGTAGCACTTCAGGTCAAGGATAGTATCGGCATTGGGGTTAATCGGGTAGATTTTTCCTTTATAGCCGCTGGCGATGATATTCCGCAGGATGGTATGGCCCAGTTTCCCGGGCTCGCGCGAGGCCCCGATAACGGCCACTGATGCCGGATTAAAAAGTGCGGAAAGCATAATTGGTATTGGTATCAATAGCACGGATTCTTGGCGTGGTCAAGATAATCACCACCTCGGTCTGTGTCTGATGAATTTTACTTGCTTCTGACATATGGAAAGATAGGATGGGGGGATTTGGGCGGAATTAAGTAAGGTGTTTCTATAAGCGTGAATCTGAACCAAATGAATACGATACTTGTAATAGATGACGAAAAAGACCTGATAAAATTGGTTGACCATCATCTATCCAAAGAAAGTTTTTTGGTTATCGGCGCACGGGACGGGCGCCAGGGGCTGGATATGGCGCTCAGGCATAAACCGGACCTGATTCTGCTTGATGTGATGATGCCCAAACTGGACGGCTGGGAGGTCTGTAAACAACTCAAGTCCAGGCCTGATTTAGCTAGGATTCCGGTAATCATGCTTACAGCCCGGGCGCAGGAAACCGATAAGATTCTCGGGCTGGAGATGGGAGCGGATGATTATGTCACCAAACCGTTCAGCCCGCGTGAGCTGGTAGCCCGGGTCAAGGCGGTCCTGCGCAGATTTCAGTCGGACAGGAATAAGGAAGTCCTGAAACTGGGAGACCTGGTGATTGATTATGCCGGCCGGACGGTTCATCTCAAGGACAAGAAAGCAGACCTGACCAATACCGAATTTAACCTGCTCTGGCACTTGGTCAATCATCCGGGCCGGGTTATCTCACGTGACGACCTGATATCGGCCGGCCGGGGCGATGATACGGTTGTGATTGACCGGACTATTGATGTCCATATCGCATCGCTCCGCAAGAAGATGGGCAAGTTTGACAAACTCATAGAAACCGTCCGCGGGGTGGGGTATAAATTCTCGTTATGATACGGGTATTATTCCTGTGTATCGGCAACTCGGCGCGCAGCCAGATGGCCGAAGGGTTCGCCCGGTCATTAGCCGGCGACCGGATTGAGATATTCAGTGCCGGTTCCAAACCGGCTGATACGTTAGAACATCTGGCCGTGAAGGCGATGGCCGAAAAAGGTATAGACATCTCGCCGGCCCGTCCAAAGGGTTTTGATAAGATACCGGCGGGCGTTGTTGATTATGTCGTCTCCATGGGTTGCGGTGATACCTGTCCTGCTGTGCCGGCCAAACAATACATTGAGTGGCACATCCCCGACCCCAAGGGCAAAGATATAGAAGTATTCAGGGATATACGGGATAAAATAGAACAACAGGTGCAAAAGTTATTCAATCTGATAACCGGGAAAGGTAATTAATATGTTCCGCGGCAGTCTTTTCAACCGATTGCTTTTTACCTACGTCATCCTGATTGTCGTTTCGCTGGCCATCCTGACGCTGGTAAGCATCAGCGCATTTAACCGAGCGCACCTGGCTGAGGTCAACCAGTATCTGGAAAACACGGCGCATATCGCGGGCGTGACAGTCCGTGACATACCGGACAACCAGCGCTTGCAGGACCGGATAAAGGAACTGGGACAAACCGCCCATACCCGTATTACTATTATCGGACCGGATGGCACGGTCATAGCCGACTCGGAGAAAGACCCGGCCACGATGGAAAACCACAACCATCGGCCCGAGGTAATCCAGGCCCGTACTCAGGGCATCGGACATAGTTCGCGACTCAGCGAGACGCTGTCCGTACGGATGTTATATCTGGCAATGCCCCTGAGCCCGGAACGAACTTCAGGCGAAGTCATCCGGGTGGCGTTGCCGCTCCGGCAGGTTGACCTTTTCAGCAGACAGATTTACCAGGTGGTGATTGCGACTTTTGTCTTTCTGGTCATCCTGGCCGTGCTGATGGGCTTCTGGCTGGTTCGGGCCAAATACGACCAGTTGCGCAAGGACTTTGTGGCCAACGTCTCGCACGAACTGCGCACCCCGCTGGCGCTGGTCAAGGGCTATGTGGAAACGCTCAAGGAAGAAAACCTTGATAAGCAGAAGACCGGCGAATTTCTGGACATCATCGACCGCAACGTCAGGCAACTGGTCAACCTGGTAGAGGATTTGCTGGAGCTGTCCCGGCTGGAATCTAATAGGTCCAGCAGAAGTATTGTCCGGGCCAGGCCGTCCAATATCGCGCAGATTATAGAACGGGTGGCGGCCGATTTCAAACCGGCCATCTTACGGAAACAGCATACCACTAAAATTGATATTGCCGCGCCGATGCCCGAAATAACCACTGACCCGGACCTGGTAGAAAAGGCCGTTGGCAATTTGTTGGACAACGCCATAAAATATACGCCGGACAACGGCCGGATAGAAATCCGGGCTAAACTTGAGGCCGGCGAATTAAGGATAGACGTTACGGATAACGGCATCGGCATACCGGCCCAGGACCTGGAGCGCGTCTTTGAGCGGTTCTACCGGGTGGACAAATCACGCTCGCGCGAGATGGGCGGCACCGGACTTGGGTTGGCCATCGTCAAACACATCGTCCATCTCCACAAGGGCCGGGTAACGGTCCTCAGCCGCACTATACTTGGTCTGTTAGACCGAAGGTCGTTATCAGCCCAGTATAGTTCGTCCCGACACCGAAGTGTCGGGATCAAACTGCCGCACTATAAGATTACCCCGGATTTTAAGCTGGCACACCTTTACCAACATTTAATCCAATCTTTATAATTCCTTAACACTCATTTGTTATATTTAAAGCGAGAGGAGTATGGATTGTAATATTTTAGTAAAGGAGTGTGTATGTTCAGTTTACTGATAAACAAGGACAAAGGTTTCTTTGATATGTTTGAGAAATCGGCTTCTAACGCCGCAGCCGGCGCCAAAGCGTTGGTTGATTTGATGGATTCTTACCCGGCGGCGCTGGCGGAAAAGGTCAAAGTCATCAAAGATATCGAACACCAAGGCGATTTGATTACCCATCAGACCATCGAAATGTTAAACAAGACGTTCGTCACGCCGATTGACCGGGAGGATATTCACGAACTAACTACCAAGTTGGACGATATCCTGGACCTGATGGACGGCGCGAGCGGGCGGCTGGCTATTTATAAGATTGGCGCCGTCACACCCGAGGCTAAATCGTTCGCCGGGTTGCTGGTCAGGGCCACCGACATCATCGCCCAGGCCGTGGCCTGCCTCAGGCGGTTGAATAATTGCAAAGAGGTGAACGGTTATTTCGTGGAGATTCATACCATAGAAAACGAGGGTGACCAGTTATTCCGCCGGGCGATGGTCAACCTCTTTGCCGGCCGCGACCCGATTAACCTGATTAAGTGGAAAGAGGTTTACTATGACCTGGAAACCGCCACTGACCGCTGTGAGGACGTGGCTAACGCCATAGAGGGAATTATAATGAAATATGCGTAATCCCGATTGATAGCGGGATAACGGAGGTTTAATATGGATATTTCTATCGGACTGATTATCGTTCTGGTCCTGATTCTCTGGGGCGAGTTTGTCAACGGCTGGACCGATGCGCCCAATGCCATGGCCACCGTAGTGTCAACCCGGGTGCTCTCTCCTTTACAGGCGATGCTGATGACTGTGGTGTTCAATCTGGCCGGCGTGTTGCTGGCCGGCACGGCCGTAGCGCTGACTATCGGTAAGGGTATCGTTGACCCATCGGTCATAGACCTAACCACGGTCGGCGCGGCGATGCTGGGGATTATAATTTTTTCCACCGGCGCCTGGTATTTCGGACTGCCCACCAGCGAATCGCATGCTTTGATATCCGGATTGGCCGGCGCCGGGCTGGCCAAGTCCGGCACATCCGTTCTGCTCTGGGCCGGCTGGAAAAAGGTGCTGTTTGGTTTGGGGTTTTCCACTTTTCTGGGATTTCTGGGCGCGTTTCTGCTGATGGTGTTAATCTACCTGCTGTTTGCCCGGATTCCACGCCACACCGGAACCAGGATATTCAGCAAGGCGCAGGTATTTTCTTCGGCGTTTATGGCCTTCAGCCACGGCACCAACGACGGCCAGAAATTCGTGGGTATGTTCGCCCTGGCGCTGATGCTGGGCGGCGTGATACCGCGCGAGGTGTTCATGGACAAAGGGTTCCAGGTGCCGTTCTGGATTATCATTATCTGCGCCATGACGATGGCGTTAGGCACGGCCTTCGGCGGCTGGAAGATTATAAATACGATGGGCTTGAAGATGTCTAAACTGGAACCGGTCAACGGCTTTGCGGCCGTGACCGGAGCGGCCGTGACTATAGAACTGTGCT
>JACQXL010000199.1 GCA_016208805.1 Planctomycetota bacterium
ACAGGGGGTATCCCGATACGACATAGGGGGTATCCCGATACGACATAGGGGGTATCCCGATACGACATAGGGGGTATCCCGATACGACATAGGGGGTATCCCGATACGATATAGGGGGTATCCCGATACGACATAGGGGGTATCCCGATACGACATAGGGGGTATCCTGATACGACATAGGGGGTATCCCGATACGACACAGGGGGTATCCCGATACGACATAGGGGGTATCCCATATAGATAGAGGGGGAGATACCCCACTATCTGTGCCGGGATTTACGACTTATAATTTCTTGATAAATAATGAGTTATGTGAATCGGAGCCGTTATAGAAAATTTTCACATAACTCCTTGTTAGATATATAGTTGAGATAATTCCCTATAACATTTTGTATAGTAAAGAGATATAAAACACGAACAATATGGATAAAAACCTGCTTTGTCACATAAAAATCTTTCTACCGGCATATAACGAATTACCGCTTAAAAAGGCCCAGGAATGGGCAGAAAGATATTATAGCGAGGCCAGACACACCAGTGGCCATCGCCGTAAAGCCATCCGGACCCAGAAGGATTTTCAGGAAAAGATAGCCAAGCCCATTATTCAAACAACCCAGGGGTTTATTAATCCAGAATTTATCAGCCGGAGCGG
Organism: Planctomycetota bacterium; assembly: GCA_016208805.1. Lineage (GTDB taxonomy): Bacteria > Planctomycetota > MHYJ01 > JACQXL01 > JACQXL01 > JACQXL01. The sequence continues at coordinate 653 of JACQXL010000199.1, forward strand.
TTTGACGGCCGAAGATATCGCCAATAAGATGAAAAGCAAATTATTGGATGGCCGGACGGCTGATAAATATCTCAAGGGACTTGACCGGGCTTTTCGGAAAGTAGATGGTATTACGGCTAAGAAGGTCAGGGATAAACTTCCGCTGGGCGCGGCTGATTATGCCCTGAAGATGACCTTCGGCGCCTGGCGTATGCTCGGCCCCTTAAATGAGGCAGGCAAAAGCCCAATTATGCTGGCTGAAAACTACCTCACCGGCGAACAGGATATTATTAATTTTCTCCGAGATAAAGACCGGCTCTTTGATGGTAAGCCAATTCTTATTACTGAACCCGAAAACTGCGGCAAATTCAAGAAAGAATTCCATAATTGTCTTATGCGTAATTTTAAGAATATCTGCGACCTTAATTACGCGCCGGACAACATGGAGAGAGAAAACAATGTTATCAATCAGTTAATTAATAATTTCGTCAGTGATAGATTTGCCCGTTTTAGCAGTGGTGGCGAATCGCATCTGGATTTTGTGCTTGAGCCCGAATCGGTTATCCCGAATGACGCCCCGGTTATCAATGATATTAAGTATAAGATTTATGCTTTCTTTTTAGGAGAAAAGATGGCAGACCATCTCAGAAGTAAGTGGATAGAAACCCAACGCGTGGCGCCTGTCAATCCGGCTGATTATATCGGTAATCTTGATAAATCAGCGTATTTTGATATGTATCTGGATATTCAGGTGGCCAGAAAATAAAGCAACCACTTATTATAAAGTATGGCGGATGCCCTATGATATCTCAATCATCTATTTTTATTTGTCCCATCTGCCGGGGAAATCTGGATATGCCGGCAGATGACCTCTATGTCTGTGCAACTTGCCGGCAGGTTTATCCGGTGATTAACGGTATCTGGGATGCACTGCCCAAGATATCCGCTAATCTAAAGTATTTGAACTGGTATGAAGAGGAAGGGGTTGCCGACGATAAAACCGGTGCGGCTAAACTTAATGCCCAGCGGTTTAAGGTCCCTAATGTCCTGACAGTTCTGCCTGAATGCCTTACCGCCCGCACCTGCCTGGATGTCGGTTGTGGTGGCGGATGGTTTTTAGAAGAGTTCTTGAAACGACTACCGGCCCCGCCTCTGGCGGGATCTCCACCGATTAAACATAGTTTCGGCATAGATATTTCGTTGCCTCGCCTCCGTGAGGCACGGCGCATTTTAGCAGGTACCACCCTTATCCGCGGTGATGTTGAATCTATTCCGCTGGCTGATGATAGTATTGACCTGGTTATTGCTCTGGATGTGATTGAGCATATTGAACATCCCGAAATGTTACTTAAAGAAATAAGACGGTTGGCACCTCATCTGGTAATCAAATTCCCGATAGAAGATACTTTCTTTGAGCGCTTCCGGGCCAAGTTGCAATGGCTTAAACGGGTTATCAGGAATAGACCGCCGTTGTTTAATCCCCATCTGCATTGCTTTACCGTTAAAAAGGCGTATCAACTTCTGGGAAGAGCCGGCTTTGAAGTGAAAAATAAGTTGCTGATAGATTTGCCTTTCGGCGAAACATTTATGTACCCACCGGCATACGGGATTACCGAGCAGACGCCACTCGCTCAAAAGATGGACTTTCATATAAAACGGTTTATAATCAAGTCCCTGAGCCAGTTAGCGTATTTGTTTCTGGCGCCGTTTTTCAGCCGTCTCTGCAACTGCGGATTATATGTTTATGCAATGAGATCAAAAAGGAGTAGCACCACAAAATAATCGTCCGGAGTCGCACCACTTGTGGTGCGTTTAAGACCGTTCCGATATGGCCAATTTGCTACTAACCCATCGTCCGCCACATCTTTATTTTAGTAACACAGAATATTTCCTTACGGTTTCTACCTATAAACAACAACATTTTATTAACTCAAATAGTAAAAAAGATATTATTCAATCTATCTTGAATCAAGCACTTAAAGTGGAGGAATATCTTTTGCACGGATGGGTTATTTTGGATAATCATATACATTTGCTGGTTAGAACAAAGGAAGGTATAAGATTATCTAAATTTATAGCTCGAATAACCGCTAAATCTGCAATAGAGTTAAATAAATTAGATAATCAAGTCGGTCGCAAGGTATGGTATCAATATTGGGACCGCTGTTTGCGGGATGAAAAGGACTTCTATATCCGACTTAATTACATTCACTATAATCCTGTTAAACACAACTATGTTACTCAACCAGAACTGTATACCTATTCAAGTTATCAAGAATACCTTGCTAAATATGGTGCGGAGTGGTTAAATGACTGTTATGATAGATATCCGGTTAAGGATTTCTCACCCGAAAAAGGTATGGAAATAGATTAAGGCACGGTATAATCTATAATAGCAAAATAATCGTCCGAGGGTGCAATGAGCCGAACAAGTTCGGCTACTCCTAAAAATCCGGAGTCGCACCACTTGTGGTGCGTTTTCGGAGTGCGTTTATTGACTCGCGTCCCGACGTAACGTCGGGGCTACTCCTGAAAATCAGTCAAGATGAGTAAACTTAACATCTTTTATTACGCCCATGGCGATTTGAGCGGTCGGCTTGGCTCTATCGGCTCGGTCCGCCATATTATTGAGGTCGCCGAGGGTCTGAATAAAAGAGGGCACCGCGTTTGCCTGTTCGCCCCAGATATCGGGAATTACAATAACGAAACACCGCTGGAAATCGTATATTTCCCATCACCAAAAATAAAAGTTATCGGCTTTTATATATCCTGTATCTTGTCCATTGTATATATAATTTATCATGGCTTGAAATCCCGCCCCGATGTCCTTTATGTGCGCGAACCGCTTTATACCTTTCACACTATTCTGATTGCCCGTATCCTTCGTTGCCGCCATATCATAGAAGTTAACGGCTACCAGCCGGATGAGATTAAACTGGCCGGCGCTTCATTGTTCAGGCTGGCATTCCTTAAACTGTGCGAAACGATAAATTACCGGTTTTCCGACCGGATTATTACCGTCACGGACGAATTAAAGGATAAAATTAACGGGGTATATCATATTCCTCTTAAGAAAATCACCCATATTGATAATGGTGTAAATACCGTAATGTGCCGGCCGATGGATTCAATGACCGTACGAAAAACATTAGGCCTGCCGGCAGATGATTTATTTGTCGGATTCATCGGTTATTTCTTCCCCTGGTCAGGAGGTGATAACCTTATCNCGGCCATACTCAAAGAATTACCGCAGACTAAATTTATTATTATCGGCTCGGGTACCTGGGGTAATCACCTCCAGAAACAGGTTGAAACGACAGGATTAAGCGATAGGTTTATATTCACCGGCACCGTCCCGTGGGAAAAGGTGCCGATATATATCAATGCTTTTGATATCGGCGTGGCGCCGTATACCAGGCGGATAGGCGATAAGACCAGCCAGAAAAAATCCGCCTCATCGCTGAAAACATTTGAGTATATGTCCTGCGGCAAACCCGTGGTCGTAACCGATTACGGGGGGATTTCCGATATTGTCCGCGATAGCGCCTGCGGCATTGTTGTGCCTATGGATAGCACTGACGAATTAAGCAAGGCCATTATTAAATTATTAACAGATGAAACGCTTCGCCGGCAAATGGGCGAGAGGGGCCGTCAAACAGTAATGGATAAATACAGATGGGCGGAGACCGTACGGAAAACAGAATTGGTCATTCAAGAAATAGTATAGTTTATGGTTAACCCGGTTAATATCGCTGTTCAGAAAGACAACCCGCTGGTCAGCGTGATTATTCCATCGCTGGACGGCTATCGCAACGGGAATGTGCCTAAACTCATGGATGATATCAAAGGCCAGACCGTTCAGGATATTGAAGTGTTGATTGTCAAAGGGGTCACGCCCAACGGCCACGCCCGTAACGTCGGCGTCAAAGAGGCCAGGGGTAACTATCTGGTCTGCATAGACGACGATGTCCGGCTCGGCCATAACAAAGTCATAGAAAATTTGATTGCTCCTTTCATTCATCAATCCGCAATCCGCAATTCGCAATCCTCAGTTGGTCTAACCGGCGCTTCCCAGCCCGTGCCGCCCGGCTCCAATTACTTCCAGCAACTTATCGCACGGCAACTGCCCCGTTATTACTTCCCGGTGGTGGTCAAAATCACCGACACCGATATGGTCTCGCATATGTGCCTGTCCATCCCGACCCAACTCTACAAGGATGTCGGCTGGGAGAGCGATGTCCTGAGAAGCGGCACCGACCCTGACCTGCGCTACCGGGTGCGCCAGGCCGGCTATCGGGTCGTGGTCATGCCGGATACCTGGGCATACCATCCCTTGCCCACAACCCTGTCCGGACTCCTGCGGGCCGGTTATTCCAAAGGCAAAGAGGCCGCCTGGTCCCGGCGCCATTACCCGCATCTTATCTACGAACTGGGCGATGGCTATGAATCCGACTTCAAACCCCGGCGCAGTTTCACTTATAGAATTATCCGTTCATTCTTGACAGTATGCTATTCCGTTGTATCATTCAACCTGATTAGATTCATTGGCCGGCTGAGTTACATCGCTGGTTACCTTGTAGAAACGGTTAATTCCAACAGTGACTGGAATGAAGATTGCAGAGGGTTTTAAGTCTCTTAAAAGTCCCTGTTGAAAACAAGATGGAAGAAAAATCAGTCATCATCATCGGCGCCGGGCTGGCCGGCCTGTCCGCCGGCTGTTACGCCCAACTCAACGGCTATAAGAGCCGGATATTTGAGCACCATTCCCAGCCGGGCGGCGTGGCCGCGGCCTGGAAACGCAAGGACTACCTTATTGATGGCGGCATCCATTTCCTGATGGGCCATCGGTCCGGCACCAGCACCTACGAAATGTATCAGGAACTCGGCATCTTCCCGGCCAACCCTTCGGCAGTGAGCCCAATTGCCTCAGGGCGAACCTGTAATGTCATAGATATGACCACCTATTGCCGTTTCATTGACCAGAAGGACAACTACAAAATAGATATCACCGGCGACCTTGACCGCCTCGCCCAGGAACTCAAAACGCTCTCGCCCGAAGACAGTCAGATGATTGACGACCTGATTGCCGGCGTCCGGTCAATGCAGGGTTTTGATATGGGCAAGATGGGGATGGACAAGCCGCCCGAATTGATGACCCTCTGGGATATGGCAAAACTATTCTGGGGGATGCGCCGTGTGCTGAAATACTACGGCGGTCGGTATAACAAACCCGTGGCCGAATACGTCAAGTATTTCCATAACCACTCCATCCGCCGGCTCCTCCTGAACCTCTTTATGCCCGATGTGCCGGTCTGGTTTGTCCTGATGCTCTTGGCCCTGCTGGCCGACAAGCAGATAGGGTTGATAGAAGGCGGCTCGTGGGACTTTACCCGCGCGCTGGCCAAACGGTATCAGGAACTGGGCGGCGAAATCAGTTACAACTCCACGGTGGACGAGATTCTGGTGGCAGATAACAAGGCCGTCGGTGTCCGCTTGCCTGCCGAAGCCTCGGCGCAGGCAGGGCTGGCTGGTGGCGCAGAACATCGCGCCAATGTTGTCCTCTCCGCCGCAGATGGCTACAGTACAATCTTCAAGATGCTGGGCGGTAAATACATGGGTAAAAAGACCGAGGAACGTTACCGCACCTGGAAACTGTTTGACCCGTTTGTGATGGTCAGTTTCGGCGTCCGGCGCGAATTTAAGGACGAACCGCCCATCAGCATCATTATCCCTAAAGACCAATTTATGGTCGGTAACCATCGCGTTCATACGTTATCATTACGGATTTTTAACTACAGCGATAAGTTCGCGCCGGCCGGCAAGACCGTTCTGCAGGCGATGTTTGAGACCCGCTGGCACGACTGGCAGGACCTGCCTAAAGACCGCCCGCTCTACGATACGGTCAAAAAGAAGGTGGCCGATGAAGTCTTAAAACAATTAGAGACTCTCTATCCGGGTGTTTCCAACGATGTGGAACTAACCGATGTGGCTACGCCTTATACCCTCTGGCGCTATACCCGTAACTACCAGGGAGCGTTTGAGGGCTGGGTGCCCACGCCGGAGGCAATCAGGACGCCGATACCCCGGACACTACCCGGACTATCAAACTTCTATATGGCCGGCCAATGGGTGATGCCGGGCGGCGGCGTGCCGCCCTGTTTATACTCCGGACGACAGGCGATACAGTTAATCTGCGCTAAAGATAAAAGGCGGTTTAGTAGTACGCAGATGAACGCAGATTAAAAGGATTAAATTAACAGCGTTTATCAGCGAAAATCTGCGTCCCATTTGTAGGTTACAACCACTTCATCACCCGATGCACCTGCGGGATAATCCGGACATCCTGAAGATGCTTACGGAACAGGTGGTATATCCTGAAGAGTTTATCAACGGATGGCGCTCTTATACCGCGTCTGACCGGACTGACCGGTTGTAAGATTACCGGGATATTCCGGTTGACTTTAGCCACAAGTCGGCAGGCGGTTGATAAATCACGCTCGGGGGTATCAGCGCAAACCACTATCTTAATGTATGCTTTATCACCGCAGAGGCGCAGAGAACGCAGAGATTCTTCCTTTTGAATAGGAATCTTGATATCCATAGATACGATGTCTATCAGATTTATAATCTCCTTAAGGTTTTCCGGTAATGTCCCATTAGTCTCCAGCAAAATTGGCATCTTGTGGAATCTGTGTAATCTGTGGCTAAATTCTCCCAGGAAGGCGCTCTGCATTAACGGCTCGCCGCCGGTCAAACTAATCGCGTGGTAAAACGGATACTGGCTGATACACTTATTGACATAGTCCAGCAGTTGTTCGGCCGAAATAGAATTGCGGACGGTAATGAACTTGCGTGAGAACGGTTTGGTCTCTATCCGTGCTGTTTTGACCGGTTTCTGGGCATTGGTCGTATCACAGTATGAACAATGCAGGTTGCAACCGCCCAGGCGGATAAAGAGTTGGGGCTGGCCGACAAACAATCCCTCGCCCTGGAAAGACGAAAATACCTCAACAATATTAGCCACCACAAACTTATTAAGTAAACAGATTGAACGGATAAAACAGATAAAATAACCTGTTCAATCAGACAAGTTCCGCTTACTAACAAACCACAGACGGTAATGTATTGCAAGGAAAATATTCTGAAGAAATACTTGACAAATACAAAACCGGGATTATATTATCTTATCATAATGATATAATATCTGTTTCGTCCCTGGGTCGCGGGACAGTCCCGCCCAGGTGAAAGCCGTGATTTTAGCGGGTTCTAAGGCATAGTTTTCTGAATTTAGAAAAGGAGAGAACAATTATATGGAATGGCTCATTACTTTCCTGGTTACTTTTATAACGTTGGTGGCTGGGGTTGTTACAATTGTCTGGTTCGTCCGTGATGTCAGAAAGGAAAATAGCAAAATCCTGAAAGCGATTCTGGAAGCCGAGCAAAATCAGACAGTGGCCCTCGAGAAAATATCCGAGATGTTGTTAACCCAGACTAAGATTCTGGAAAGAATCGCGGTAAAGTAGCGGAGTGGGTCGCGGGACAGACCCCCGATACCCGCCTGACCGAAGTCATTCGGGCAGGTGCATCGGGGCAGGCCCCCGATATGCATCGGGGCAGACACATCAGGGTGTCCAAAAAGTGCCACGCCATGCGGCATGGCATGGTCATTCTGAGGCGTGAGCCGAAGAATCTCTGCCGTGGAACCCGCATAAAACCGAGATTCTTCGCTTCGCTCAGAATGACAAATGGGACTTATTAGACAGCCTGTTATCAGATAAGAAAATGGAGGTGTACAAGGGTAATTCCTAAAATGCGTGGGGGGAAAATTATATTTCCACGAA
>JACQXL010000200.1 GCA_016208805.1 Planctomycetota bacterium
CAAGGACAAGGTCGCCAAGGGCGTGGAAATCGCCGCCCGGATTATCCGGGAGATTAAACCGTACTGCCAGGGCGTTCACATTATGCCGCTGGGCCTGGGGCATCTGGTGCCGGAGATAATCAAGCAAGCCGGTTTATAGGAGGAGAGGACAAAATGAAGAATTTATTGAATATTTATTTGCCTGCCGCAGTTGTGGTTGTAATGTGGCTGACTGCGGCCGGCTGTGGAGAGGAGAAAACGAATATGGATAATACCAGCAAGGAGCCGACCGATGGAGCAGCAGCGACATCCCGCTCTGATGCGGGAAATACTACATTAATCACCACCCCGACCGGATTGAAATACATTGATTTGGCTGTCGGCAACGGCACCCAGGCCAAGGCTGGTAACCGTGTCTCGGTCCATTACACCGGCTGGCTGACCAACGGCGCCAAGTTTGACAGTTCCAAAGACCGCGGCCAGCCGTTCAACTTCGGCCTGGGCGCCGGGCAGGTCATCAAGGGCTGGGACGAAGGCGTGGCCGGGATGAAAATCGGCGGCAAGCGCAAACTGACTATCCCGCCCCAACTCGGCTACGGCCCACGCGGCGCGGGCAATGTCATACCGCCTAACGCGACATTGGTGTTTGAGGTGGAACTGCTCGGCGTGCAATAAACCAAGCCCGCCGCATCAACCGGAACGCGGATTCCAAGGATTTTATCCGCGTAAATCTGCGTAGCCGCAGCGTCCCGATGGCCATCGGGACGACCGTAGCGCCACGGCATGTCGCCACGGCATGCTCGGGGCGTCCCATTTGGCAGATGTGGCCTAAATCTTCATCTCATAAAACCGGTATCTTTTATAGACTTTGGCGCCGATGGCTTCAAGCGACCGGTTCATCATCTCGTTGTCTTCCAGTATCCAGGACAATTCGCCGCCGGTGAACCCTTTCTTGATACCGTTCTTGAGCGTTTCCAGATAAAATATTACATCTATACCCCGTTTCTGGTATTCGTGGATGATGCCCATCGTAAGCACCCGCAGGGTCTTTATCCGTCGGGCATACCAGAGCAGTTTGAAAATACCAAACGGAAACAGCCGGCCGTTGACGTGGCGCAGTGCGAAATTGAGGTCCGGCAGTGCCAGTGAAAACCCGACCGGCCTATTTGATACCTCGGCAATCAGCAGGAAATCCGCATCCACTATCTGCTTCATATCCTTGGCCATATAATCAAACTCGTCATCGGTCATCGGCACAAAGCCCCAGTTCCTGCTCCAGGCGTGGTTATAGACTTCCTTTATCAGTTTGGCCTCTTTAAAAATGTTCTTCATATCCGCCTTACGGACAGTGATTTGGGTATTGGCCTGTATCCGGCGGGCGATGCGTTCAAGCCGTTCGGTCATCATCGCTGAAGTCGCCAATTCATAGGCCAGCAGGTCCTTGGCCTTGGACAGGCCGTATGAGGTCAGTAGTTCAATGTAATACGGCGGGTTATAAGGCATCATAATGACCGGCGGCGAGTCAAACCCATCCACCAGCAGTGCGCAGGTCTCGTTGGTGGAAAAACTGGCCGGCCCGCGCATCAGTTCCATTCCTTTGGCCTTCAGGTATTTGCGCGCTTCATCAAGCAATAAACTTGCTGCTTCTTTGGAATTAACGCACTCAAAGAACCCGAAGAACCCGCACTTTTCATTATGGAATTCGTTATGGGTATGATTGACTACGGCCGCAATCCGGCCCAGGGGCCTGTTGTTTTCGGATGCGATAAATAACTGCGCCTCGGCGTGTTTGTGGAACGGATGAATCGCCGGGCTGAGCAGTTTCTTATCTTCAGAAATAAGTTGCGGCACCCAGTTGGGGTCGTTCTTATAGATGCCGGCCGTCCAGGGCAGCAGGATGAAATCTTTCCAGGGCTGAACCGGTTTGGAAGTGACCTCAATACCGCATAAGTGCGGCATGTCGTGCGACTCCATCACTTAAGCACTCCGAGTTGTGTCCCCACCTCTTTACATATAGATAAAACCTTATCCAGTTCCTCATCGGTATGGGTGGCCATATAACTGGTGCGGATGAGGGCGCCGTCCGGCGGCACGGCCGGGCTTATCACCGGATTGGAAAACACGCCCTTATCAAACAGGTTGCGCCAGAAGTTGAAGGTGAGCATATCTTCGCCGAAGATTAACGGGATAATCGGCGTCTGGGTCGGCCCGATATTGAAGCCGAGTTTCTTGTAATCATTCTGCATCCGGCGTGTAATCTGCCAGAGCCGTTCGCGGCGTTCGGGCTCGGTCTGTAGGATTTTGAGCGCGGTAATGACCGTAGCCACGGCCGAGGGCGGCATACTGGCTGAAAATATCAACGCCCGGGCGTGGTGCTTGATGTAACTGATAACCGGCGCCTCGCCCACGATAAAACCGCCCAGCGATGCGAACGATTTGCTGAACGTGCCCATTATCAGATCCACCTCGTTTTCCAGTCCGAAATGCTCGGCCGCACCGCGTCCGTGCGCGCCCAGCACGCCGATGCCGTGCGCATCGTCCACCATCAACCGCGCGCCGAACCGCTTTTTGAGTCTGACTATCTCCGGCAGGTTGGCCAAATCGCCTTCCATACTGAAGACGCCGTCCACCACGATTAAAGCATTCTTGGGGTTGGGCAATTCCGCCAGAATCCGTTCCAGGTCGGCCATATCGTTGTGCTTGTATTTAACGGTCTTGCCGAACGACAAGCGGCATCCGTCCACGATGCTGGCGTGGTTGCCCCGGTCAATGATGACGGTATCGTCCTTGCCGACCACGGTGGAAATCACGCCCTGGTTGGTCTGGAAGCCGGTGGAAAAAACCAGGCAGGCCGGTTTTTGCATAAATTCGGCTAATTTATGTTCCAGTTCCTCGTGGATATCCAGGGTGCCGTTAAGGAAACGTGAACCGGTGCAACCGGAGCCGTATTTTTCTATAGCCTTGATGGCGGCTTCTTTGACGCGCTGGTCCTGGGTGAGCCCCAAGTAGTTATTGGAGCCAATCATTATCATCTTCTTGCCGTTGATAAAGACCTCGGTATCGGCGCCGGACTGGATGGGTTTGAAGTAAGGGTAATAGCCGGCGGCCTTGGCCTCATCGGCCCGTTTGTAATTGAAGCATTTGTGGAAGATGTCGGTATTGTTCATACTGTAGCCACGGATTTCACGGAAAATAAATCGGTTTAATCCGTAGTCTGGCAGTTCCGCTTTAGCGGAATACTGCCAACTATAGTGGGCTGCAACTTCACAGGCAGCCCACTATTAAATCCCGTTGTTTATACCGCAAGCAATATCAATTATCACTAAAGCGGTCAAGCAAAAAAGACCTTACCACAAAGCATGCCATGGCGACATGCCGTGGACGCAAAGACCACCGATTTCACCACGGAGACACAGAGACACAGAGCAAAATAATTCCCGTGTCTCCGTGCCTCCTGTGGTTAATTTATCGTATGTAGCCCATAAAGTAAAGTTCCGCCGCTGTTGTCACCCCATCCCTGTAAACGCTGGTCAGGAATTTCCTGTTAGCGTCAAGCGGAATCAGCACGGTTAGAAACGCTACGACCCCACCTTATCGGGGGAGTTTAGAGTTTCTTATCCCTCTTTAGCGGGGCAATAAAATTAGTATTTTTCTCTTGATAACTATCCCGTATTTGCTATAAATCCAATCCATTGATATCAAAAAGGAATCTTGATAAGGAGGATATTATGGTCAAAAGGAATTTATTCCAGGTGGCGCTTGCGGTCATTATGCTGGCCGGACTATTTGCGGGCTATCGCGCCTTGTCCAGCGAAAGCATGCCGGTTACAATAGCAGATAACGTTCTGACCTTTGTCGTGGGCGATGTTAATTCGGATACCTATCCTGATATTATTGCCGGCGTTACTGACTCACCCCAGACACACAATCTGAAACTATTCCTCAATAACCAGAACGGCACATTTGCTGATGCGTCCTCATTAATTATTCCTATACTACAAGCACCTCAAACAGGATTACCCGTTATCCCGCATATCATTAAATTGGCGGATATAAATGATGACGGCTTATTGGATATTGTCCTGATTGACCTCAATAAGCGTTTTCCCCATAATGCCATACTCCTTAATTACGGCAATGGTGCCTTTCACGAAACCGATAATCTGATAGATAAGTCATTTAACACTACACCAGCGCTTGGTATAAGCATAAATAAATCTGAACTGACCCTGATGAACCCAGCCAAAACAATGGTGTTCTCTAATAAAGACTGTTGTTTTGCAACGGTTAAAAACATATCCCCAACCATATCGGCAGATAAACCTATCACCTATCTTGATATAGACCTCAATAACGATGGCAACGCAGAATCATTACAGGTCAATGGTAAAAAGTTATTACTTGCAAATATACCGGCCTTGCTTCCTGCAAGCAAATCCAAATTCCAATCCACTTCCAAAGCGGTTTTGGCCGGCGCATCTGCCCCGCAGATTATCTGGTATTATCAGGTTACCGGTCCGGATGGTTCGGATTCCGTTTACCTTGAAGATTTGGATAAGCCCTTCTATCTGGAACTGGATACAACTATCTCTGATTATGTCTGGGGGAATATTTTGCTTTTATATGAGGCGGATAAATTAGAATCCGTCAGCATAGAAGAAGACCCCAATAACTGGTATGGTTTCTGGACTTGGTGGACAGATGCCACCGGATTGCCTGAATATAGCGGTGGCGGTAATTATTACTATTATGACAAGATTAGGAATACCTC
>JACQXL010000201.1 GCA_016208805.1 Planctomycetota bacterium
CTCCTGAATGACTGATGAGGTCTCCTGGATGACTGAGGAGTCCTACTGGATGACTGAGGAGCGCTCCCGAATGACTGAGGAGCGCTCCCGAATGAGTAGAAATCGTTAAAATCCCCCCCGAAAGCTTTCGGGAGGAAGAAAGGGGTTATTTATGCCTTATTTACCCAAAAACGACCAGGCCAAGGCCGATTTCATGGACAATCTGGGCGCCAAACTGCCCGACCATGCCGCCACGCTTGGGCTATCACCGGCTGAGGTGGCCTCGGTCCAGGCCGATGCGGCCATGTTCAATTATCTGATGGATATGCAGGAGGCCTATAAGACCAATAAGCAGGAGGTGACCGGGTATAAAAACGTCCTCCGGGACGGGCCGCTCGGCGCGCCGCTGGGCCCGGTGCCGGTTGCGCCAACCCTGCCGGCCGCGCCGGCCGCGGTCAGCGCCGGTATCTTTATCCGCGTCAGCCAGCTGGTCATGCGCATCAAGGGCAATCCGGCCTATAATAAGCAGACCATCGGCGAAGACCTCGGCATCGTCGGCGATGAACAGACGATTGACATCCCCAACCTCAAGCCGGTCTTGAATAGCCGTTTAGATGCCGAGCGCCCGTTGATTATCTGGAAAAAAGGCCCGGCCGATTCCATTGACATCTATGTTGACCGCAAGGACGGACTGGGATTCGTCTTCTTGGCCACCGATACCCAGCCGGATTATCTGGATACCTTCCCGATACCGGCCGGCATCACCACCGCGCTCTGGGACTACAAAGCCATTTACAAGATTGGCGATGACCAGGTCGGCCGGTTCTCGGAACCGATTCAGGTCACGGTTACGCGCAAAACGGGGTACTAGAATTATGAGATTGCTTCGCCCGTACGGGCTCGCAATGACAACCATTCGTACTGTCATTGCGAGGAGCGGAGCGACGAAGCAATCTACTTTATAGGAGTTATTTATGCCATTAAAACCGAACGAGGTTCAGACCGAACACATCGCGCCGGGCGCGGTGACCACGGCCAAACTGGCCCTCGGCGCCATTGACGCCGGACGCATAGCGCCAAACGCCGTCACGGCCGACAAAATAGCGGACCGGGCCGTGACCACGGCCAAAATCGCCGACCTGGATGTAAATACCGCCGACCTGCGGGACGGCTGTGTCACGGCGAACAAAATTGCACCCGGAGCGGTTAGCCGCGATAAAATCGGCGACGGACAGATAACCGGCCCGAAATTGCAGGACAATGCCATCACCACCACCAAGATTGGGGAATTACAGGTTACAAATTCCAAATTGCAGAACGGGGCGATTACCGGACCGAAAATAGCCGACGGCTCCATCACCGGCGATAAAATCGGCGAAGCCCAGATACTGACAGCCAAATTACGCGACGCCGCCGTTACCGGTCCGAAAATTGCGCCATTAGCCGTGGGCGTCGGTCAATTAGCGCCGGGCGCGGTGACTACCGACAAAATCGCCAACGGCGCCATCACCCAGGCGAAATTATCATTTACGCCGCCGTCTGTAGCCAGGCCGATTACGCCGCAGGTCGCCGCCGGCGAGATTGCCGATAGCGCAATAACCGCGCCCAAGATTGCAGACAGCGCCATCGGCAGCAGTAAATTGGCAGTCGGAAGTATTTCTGCGGAAAAACTCGCCGCCAACGCGGTAGAGACCGCCAAGATAAAAGACGCCGCAGTCACGCCAGCAAAGTTGTCATTCTCCATCCCGACCCGGCCGCTGGTACCACAGATTAACACAGATGAAGTTGGAGATGCACAGATAACACCGGCCAAACTATCCTTTACACCGGTCAGCAGACCGCTTGTCCCGCCGGCCACTCCGGCTGAGATGGAAGACAGGTTTACGATTAACAACAACCTGCTACTGTTTTCCAATCTGAGCAACGCATCCGTGCCCAATACCCTTATAGACTTATCGCCTTATACCCCTATCGGAACCAAGTATGCGAGCATAGTGATGACGCACGCTGGCGCCAGCCCGATACTCTACGGCTACAAGGCGCAGTTCTACACCAAGCCGACGGTTGACCCGATGCCGCTGTATCGGCTGGACACGGCGGCCAAGGATTTCACTAACTACCTGACTGTGTTGATACCGTTAGATAGTAACAGGAAGTTTGTGACTTCCGTATATCGGGATGGAGTTACAACTGCGGCCGAACTGTACTTGATGGGTTACATTAGATGAACCCCGACCATGCCATGCCGGCATGACGTGGCACACCCCTACCCGCCCGAACGCCGTCAGGCGGGCGGGAATCCCCTCTCCGCCCGGACGAGCCGTTCGGACGGGTTGATAGAGGGGACTTGCGGTAAAATCCCCTCTTGAGAGGGGTAGGGGTGTGTGGTCTTTGTGGTTCATTATTGGATTATTATTGACATCCACAACTACAGCGATATATTACTCATATGAGAAAGTATCGCCCTGTTCATCCCCCGCATAAGCGCCCCTCTAAGCGGGAGGCACTGCGGTGCTCCGGGACTGTCTGCGGACTTGTCAATGTCTACTTTCTTGTCATCGCTTTGTGCATTGTTCTGTCAGTTCTAAAATGGTCAACTGTCACGGAAGGTTATTGTCCGGCCGCGGGGCGGATGGGCGGTTCACGAGGACAACCGCAACCTGGAACACCGCCAGCGCCGCCGCCACCACCAACCCGACCCGGACTGGGCGTCGGGCTCCAGCCGCGGCTGGCTACCTTGAGAACAGTCCTGTCCAACGGCCAGCCGGGCTCGCTACGCGGACTGGTAGAGCCGTGGGAAATCTGGTGGACCAATAACCGGGAAAAGTATCTGGACTTCCGTCAACCGGTTAACTGGTTCAAAATAGTTGGCCGCGCAGGCGAGACTAAATCGGTTACCACCTTTCGGACCCGTGAACAACTCTTAGATATCCTCGTCAAAGGACTTGAAGACACTAATGACACGGTGGCTTGGTGTGCCGCGGTGGCGCTCGGGAAAACCGGCGAATCTATGGCCATTAAACCGCTTAAAAAGGCATACCAGACGGATAACCGTATCCTTCTCCGGAATAATTCGGCGCTGGCGCTGGGAATGTTAGGCGATAAAGCCGCGCTGGATTTCATTAAGAATATCGCGGCCAACAATATGAATACTTACAGCCCCCGCTGTTACGGCATCGCCGGGCTCGGGTTTATCAATGACCCGGCCGCGATAGATGTCCTGAACCAACTTACCGGAGACAGAGGCCCCAATAAAGAGACCGAGATAATCGTCTGTGCGGCATTAGCATTAGGCCTGCTTAAAGATGCCTCAGCCGTGCCGGTTTTAGGCGAGTTGCTTAACGGTCCCAATAAAACCGACACCCGGATACGGGTCTATGCCGCACTGGGCCTGGGCCGCATCGGCCATAAAGCGTCTTACGACCAACTCAAAAAGGCCATCACTGATAAAGATAAAGATGTCCGCGCCGCCATTATGGTTGCCTTAACGTTGATGCCGGATGTTGTTGACCGAAAAGATTTATTGCCGGTCCTGAAAGACAAAGAACCGACCGTGCGCGGGCTGGCCGCTATCGGGCTGGCGCAAATTACCGCCCGGAGCGATGATAAAACAAAAGACACCGTCTACGAGGAATTTACCAAGGCATTGGAGGAAAATAAGGGGAACGATGCGGCCGGATTGATAACGTTGGCAATGGGATTGCTGGGCAACGGCAAAGCCAAACCGGAATTGAGAAAGACGATAGAAACCAAGGAGAATAAGCCACTGGCCAAATCAGTTGCCGCACTGGCGCTGGGATTACTCAAAGATACCGAAGCAGTGCCGCTGATAATAGATGCGCTTAAGAAAGAACCTGCAAACCCGCGATTGGCGCCTTACCTGATTCTGGCGCTGGGAATGATACCGGATGCCCCTGCGGGACAATCCGAAGAAGCGGCCAAACCGACCAGCGGCACGAATACGCCGGCCACCGTGTCGGTAAATGCAGAGACGCCCAAGGATATTTCGCCCGTAGATGCACTCAAGGAATTGTGGGCCAAGGCGGATAAGAATGTCAGCGGTGCGGCCTATACCAATCTGGCTGTGGCGCTGACAATGCTCGGTAAACGAGACGAACTGGTCATACCGCAATTGATTAAGCACGCGGCCAAGGATGCGGAGCCGCAGCGGAGTCCCGACCGTAGCGTCGGGGCCGACCCGATTCTGCGGACTTATGCGCTACATACTATCGGGCTGGTCGGCAACCGGGAAGCGGCAGATTCGTTTATTACCGGCTATAACGACGAGCCAGACGACAATGTCCGAAATGCGGCGGTGAACGGAATCGGTTTCCTGCTGGATAAAAACCCGACACCGCTGTTGACCAAATGGACCGGCGATAACGTTGATATCCTTACCTTGATTATAGAACACCTGATACCGATACAGCCCTGGTAACCGGACGAGTCCCGTCCCGACACACCCCTAACCGCCCGAACGCCGTCAGGCGGGCGGGAATCCCCTCTTGTCGGTGGAGATCCCGCTACTTATAGCGGGGATAGAGGGGACTTGCGGTTAATCCCCTCTTGAGAGGGGTGTCCCGCTCTTTGTCTCGCAAAGAGCGGGACGGGGTGTGCCACGTCATGCCGGCATGGCATGGTGGGCGTAACCACCGCGGCGGGATTTAGCGGAGTTTACCCCATTGGGGGCTCAAGAAATAGACCGTGTCCAGTTTGATCCCGCTTCAGCGGGGGTTGTAAATCAGTGACATCGTCTCGGCGCGGGTGGACGGGTTCGTCCTGAATATGCCGCGCACCACCGAGGTGGTAATCTTTGAGCCGGGTTTCTTTATCCCCCGCATCGTCATACACAGGTGTTCGGCTTCAATTATGACCATCACACCCTTGGGGCGCATCGCTTTCATAATCGTCTCGGCAATGGTGACGGTCAGCCGTTCCTGGACCTGCGGTCTTTTGGAAATGGTATCAACTACCCGGGCCAGTTTGCTGATGCCGCTGATACGGCCGCCTTCAGGCAGATAGGCCACATGCGCCTTGCCGATAAACGGCAGTAAATGGTGCTCGCAGATGGAATAAAACGGGATGTCCTTGACCAGCACAATCTCGTCGTGTTCCTGGCTAATCAACGGTTTTATCAATGCCTCCGGCTTGGTATGGAGTCCGGCATATATCTCTTCGCAGAGGTCGGCCACCCGGCGAGGGGTTTCTTTCAGACCGGCCCGGTCGGGCGATTCGCCGATGCCTTCCAGGAATAACTTGATGGCCCGCATTATCTTCTGCTTGTTTATCATCTTGTAGTAATGAGATTGCTTCGCTTACGCTCGCAATGACAACTTCCGAAACAGTCATTGCGAGGAGCGGAGCAACGAAGCAATCTCTTTATATTATTAGGCATCCTTAATAGATAACCCATAAGTCTTAAGAACGGTTTTGAGTTTCCCGATATTTTCTTTGGCCATCGGGCAGAGCGGGAGCCGTAATTCGCCATTGAGCATACCCATCATTTTTAAGGCGGTTTTGACCGGGATGGGGTTTGATTCAATAAAGAGCGTCTTATTGAGCGGCGCCAGTTTGTAATGATAGTCGCGGGCCAGGTCTATATTGCCGCCTTCCCAAGCCCGGACCATCGCCGCCACATCTTCAGGCGCGATGTTGCTGGTAACCGAGATAACCCCCTTGCCGCCTAGGCAAAGAATCGGGAAGGTAAGATAATCTTCGCCTGAAAGAATCGGGATATCGCAGAGCGCTTTTATCTGGGTAACCTGTTCCAGCGAGCCACTGGCCTCTTTGATGGCGACGATATTCCTGATTCCGGCCAGCCGGGCCACGGTTTCCGGCGCTATGGATACGCCGGTCCGGCCGGGCACATTATACACAATAATCGGGATGCCGACTTTGCCAGCCACTGTTTTATAGTGGAGATATAATCCGGCCTGGGTCGGTTTATTGTAATAGGGCGTAACGATCAGTGCACCGTCAACACCGGCTGATTTAGCCATCCGGGTGAGTTTGATAGTTTTGACTGTATCATTGGAGCCGGTGCCGGCAATGATAATAATTTGGCTTTTGATATACCTGACGGCCGTTCTGAATAGTTTTTCTTTCTCCTGGTCGGTTAAGGTGGCGCCTTCGCCGGTGGTACCGGCCAGGACTAACCCCTGAACTCCGGCTTTAATCTGGGCGTCTATTAACCGGAACAGTTTGGAGTAATCCACCTTACCCTGTTTGAAAGGCGTGACTAATGCTGTAATACATCCCGAAAACATAATTATACCTTTTTGTTAAGCAGTTCCTTCATTTCCTTAACGGCGCGTTCCATCCCGGTAAAACAGGCGCGGGCTACAATGCTGTGGCCGATATTGAGTTCCTCTATTTCCATAATCCGGACGATATCGGCGACATTGGCATAGGTCAGCCCGTGTCCGGCCGCCACGCCCAGGCGCATATTCCGGGCCGTGATGGCGGCCTCGCCGAGTTTATGATAGGCAATGCGTTTACGTTCGCTGTCTTTGTATGCGCCTTCAGCCGCGGCGGCATTGGCGTATTCGCCGGTGTGCAGTTCCACCATATTTACGCCGAGCAGTTTAGCCGTCTGCAGTTGCTCGCGGTCCGGCGCAATAAAGACCGAAACAATAATATTATTCTTCTTGAATAGTTTGGTGAATTCTTCCACGCGCTTACGCTCTTTGACGATATCCAGTCCGCCCTCGGTGGTGACCTCTTCCCGGCGTTCCGGCACAAAGGTGACCTGATGCGGTTTGACATCAACGGCGATTTTGGCCACCTCGTCTACCAGCGCCATTTCCAGATTGAGTTTGGTGGTAACGACCTGTTTGAGGACTCTCAAATCCCTTTCCTGGATGTGGCGTCGGTCTTCCCTGAGATGTATCACAATGCTGTCCGCGCCGCCCATCTCGGCCAGCAGAGCCGCATGGACCGGGTCCGGTTCAGGCACCAGCCCGGCCTCAAACGAGCCAGACCGGTACCGCGCCTGGCGGATGGTCGCGATGTGGTCAACATTTACGCCTAATTTCATAACCAGAATCCCGGAGGGATGTCCGTTATGCTCGCAGTGGCGCCGAAGGCGACACGAGAGCATTACGGCTGGTTATCCCGACACGGCGTGTCGGGATAATTCTTTCCCAACTCTTCTTGTATAACTTTTGCCATCGTATTAGCAAGGAATTTTACCTGTTTTCTATCTTTGCCTTCAACCATTACCCGGGCCAGCGGTTCGGTGCCGGAATACCTGAGGACAATCCGGCCTTCATCGCCCAGCAACTTGGCTATTTCAGAGTGTTTTTCCCTGATAGGTTTTATTCCATCTAACGGAGGTTTGGCTTTAACCCGCACGTTTACCAGCAGTTGCGGATATTTAGTCAGGCACTGCGAGAGCGCCAGCAAGGATTTGCCAGTTTCCTTGATTATCTTGAGCATCATCAGGGCGGTTACGATGCCGTCGCCATTCTTGGAGTAATCCGAGAAGATGATATGCCCGGACGGCTCACCGCCCAACGTGTATCCGGCGCTGAGCATTTTATCCAGGACGTATTTATCGCCAACCGGCGTTCTGACCAATTTAATGCCGGCCTGTTTGAGCGATACGCTTAAGCCGGTATTGCTCATAACGGTGCCGACCACGGTATTATGAGGCAACGCTTTATGCTGTTTAAGATATCGGGCGGCGATGGCCAGAACGAAATCGCCATCTCGGATATTGCCTTTGGCATCTGCCGAAATCAGCCGGTCGCCGTCGCCGTCAAAGGACGTCGCCGTCAAAGGAAAAGCCAATATCGGCTTTGTGTTTCAGCACGGCTTTGCTGACCGCTTCCGGATAGAGCGAACCGCAGTTACAGTTGATATTCCGGCCGTCCGGCCGGTTATTAAGAGTGATGACTTCTGCATCCAGGCGGCTGAAAATGGCCGGCGCCAACGTGGATACTCCGCCGTTGGCGCAATCAAGGACAATGCGTAGGCCTTTTAGCGAGGACCTGCGGCCGAATATGTTTTGGAGCGTATCGTTTATATATGTTTCTATCTCTGCCGGATTATCGGTAGCAGCGCCGCGTTTGGCGGGGCGGGTGGGGCGGAATTTATCATCCAGCAAGTAATTTTCTATAACCAGTTCTGTTTTACGGTTGACCTTCAACCCATTGGCGGCGAATAACTTGATGCCGTTGTCATCAGCCGGGTTGTGCGATGCAGAAATCATTATGCCGAGATTATGTCTATCGCGTTTGGTCAGATAGGCCAGGGCCGGCGTGGAAACGATGCCGCATTTAGTGACGTTAACGCCGCCGGAGGTGATGCCGGCCGTGAGCGCCCGTTCAATCCTCAAACCGGAGGCGCGCGGGTCGCGGCCGATAATGACATTCTTGCCTTTTGGGACGGTCTGCCCGATAATTCGGCCTAATTTATTAAGGGCCGTAGGCGTGAACCAACCGGTGTTGGCAACGCCTCTGATACCGTCTGTCCC
>JACQXL010000059.1 GCA_016208805.1 Planctomycetota bacterium
TCAGTAATTAGTAATGAGACCCTTCGCTACGCTCAGGGTGACATGAGTCACTTTGTGCCTTTGTGTCTTTGTGGTGAGACCGGTCTCAGCGGTCGGAGCGAAACTTTCGGCCATATCGGGTGTTTATAATATAGTGGATAGGTAGTAGTGATGAGGTGATAGTGGTTCGCCTCGGATGGACTATGAAAGGAGATGCTGATATGAACGGCAAAATATGGTTAGTGGGTTTTATGGTATTAATATTGGTTATTCCTTATTACCTGGCTGGCGCCGAGAGCGAACAAATCAACAAAACCGCAGTCAGTCCCGTTAATAGGGAAAAGGTGGAGGAACTGCGCGGCGAGATTTCGCTCATTAACCTGGTCAACGGGCTCAACCTGACCGAAGAGCAAATTAACCAGTTGATTGCCATCAACAAGGAAGTCCAGGCATTGAAAGAATCCTATAAACAGAAAGGCGAACAAATTGCGGCCGAATCCCTGACCGCATTTACCGAACTGAAACAATCGCTGATAGAAAACGGGTCCAATGTCCCGCCCAAGATTGCCGGCAAGGCTGGCGAGGTCAACGAGAAAGGCAAACCCCTAAAGGAAGAAATGCTGGCCAAACTGCCGCCCTATCAGGATAAGATAGAGTCCATCCTGACCGAGGCCCAGAAAGAGGTAATCAACTCCTTCAAGCCCTGCCTGCTTCCGCCCAAGAGCCAGAAAGACCCTGTCCGGGCCGGACAGGCCGCCTCACACGAACATGCGGTCAATATCCTCAGGCGCATCCGCCATATACCGCAGGACGAATACGAACAAAAGCGGACCGATATCCTGACCAGACGTGGAATTTGAACTCAATAAGGAGGAACTGGCCGGAAAGTTTGAGGTGAAGGACAAGCGCGAGGAGTTGTCCGAGGAACTAAAGAACTTAAGCGAATACCGGGAGAAGGACCTTCGGCCGCGGCTGAATAAGTTCGGCCGGTTCTTCCTTGACCCCAAGATGGCCGGCGTGCTGGAGGCCAAACTGGTTACGATGAAGAATCCGAAACCACTTGAAACCACAGATACACACAGATAAGAATAAAATAATTTACACGACAGAATCGTTATATATAATGTGATGTGAGTAAACGGATTAAACAGATTGAACGGATTATTTATCAGATATATCCGCTAAATCAGTTTACTTAAAAGAAAGGTAGGGTATGTTGATGAAGACAAAGGCATTGTGGTTAATAATCCTGGGGTTATTGCTTTGCCTACCGCTCTGGGCGGCTAAGGGAGACGATAAACCGCCTGAGTTTGAGATGAAACTCCAGAAGGCGTTTGAGGAGATTTCCACCCTCAACCTGATTAACGGCTTGAACCTGACCCAGGACCAGATTAAGCAGATTATTGAATGCAACAAGGAACTGGAGACCCTGCGCCAGGATTGCAACAAGGAATTTGAGTCCGTGGCATCCGATACCATGGATGCCTACGGCAAACTCAAGGAGGCCGTGGAGAAGAACCAAGGGATTCCCAAGGACGTGGAACGCAAGGCCTTTATGATGGAACAACAGGTCAAGCAGATACGCGAGGAGATGATGTCCGAGGCATCCAATATAGAAAAGAAACTGGAAGCCGTCCTGACCGAGGCCCAGATGGAGGTGGTCAATACCTTCAACCCCTGCCTGATTCCGCCCAAGAACCTCAAAGAGCCGGTCCGGGCCGGGCAAGCCAATGACAACGACCACATCCTCAATATGTTCAAGCGGATTCGCTCCCTGCCGTCCGATGTCTATGACAAAGAGAAAGACAAGATTGTCTCCAGACACTTAGAAGAAATACAAAAACACATCGGCAACCTGACCCAGGAAGAATTAGAGCAGGAAAAGCAGAATACCATTGCTGTTTTTGACAAGGTCCGGGCGATGAAGGATGTGGAGTTTGAACTCAACGGCCCGGAGGTGGCCACCGAGTATATGAAGCACGGCAAGAAACTCAAGGGCGAGGAACTGCGCGACGAGATGATGAAACTGAACCAGACCCGGCACGGCGGGCTTGGACGGGTCGGCCGCTATCTGCTGGGGCCGACCGTGGTCCAGGTGCTGACCAAACGGCTGGAGATGATGAAGAGTTAAACCACCAAACCACAGATAAACACAGGCAGTGTCATTCTGAGCGAGAGCGAAGAATCTCTCGTTAATAGACCCTTCACTTCGTTCAGGGTGACAAAACTATCTGTGTGCATCTGTGGTTGCAACCATATGAATTGTTCGCGCCGTGAGTTTATTGACGGTCTGATTAAACTGGGCATCGGCGTCCCGATTGTATCGGGACTGTCGCCGGCTCTGAATGCTCTTTTAGAAGCGGGCTTGCCCGCCGCAGCCTTGGCGGAGGCGGGCCAGTCCATCCGCAAGCGCAATTTCCCCATAGACTCGTTCCCGGAAGCCCAGTATTATAAGAAACTGCCGGACGGACGGGTCCAGTGCAATCTCTGCCCCAACTTACATATATATAAGGAAAGCGAGGTCTCGTTCTGCCGCACCCGCCAGGTTTATAAAGGCAAACTGATTACCCTGGCCTACAATAACCCCTGCACCATCAATCTTGACCCGATAGAGAAAGGGCCGTTCAACCACATCCGGCCGGGCACCAACGTCCTGGCCCTGGCCAGCGGCGGATGCAACCTGCGCTGTCTTTATTGCCAGAACTGGGATATCTCGCAGTCCCAGCCCAATAAACTCAACACCTTTGACCTGCCCAAGGAAGAGTCCAAAAAGGCGCTGGAAGAAAAGGAATGCAAGGCGATAATGTGGACCTATACCGAGCCGACGGTCTATCCGGAATATATCAAGGAAATAGCCGGCTACACCACGGCCCAGGGCGTGCGTAACCTGATTTGCACGGCCGGATTTGTCAACCCCGAACCGCTCAAAGACCTGTGCAAGACGGCCGAGGGTTTTGCCGTGGCCCTTAAGGCCTTTGACGAGGATGCCTATATCAAGATTGGCCAGCAATCGCTTAAGCCGGTGCTCAAATCGCTGGAGACCATCAAGGCCGCAGGCAAATGGCTGGAGGTGGTCAACCTGATAGTGCCGACCTATAACGACGATATGGGAACAATTAAGGAGATGTGCGGCTGGCTGAAGAAAAATCTGGGTAGCGAGACGCCGCTGCATTTCGGCCGGTTCGTGCCGGAATATAAACTCAAAACCCTGCCGCCCACGCCGTTAAAGACCATAGAGCAGGCGCGCCAGACGGCGCTGGACGAGGGCCTGAAGTTCGTCTATACATTTAATGTCGCGCCGCACGAGGGTAATAACACCTATTGCCCCAAATGCGGCAAGCCCATCATCAAGCGGCTGGCCTTTAAGATACTGGAGAATAATATCAAGAACGGGACTTGCGGCTATTGCGGTGAGAAGATAGCCGGGATATGGGCGTAACCGTTAATTTACCGCAGACCTGCCCGCCGAAGTCCCTGCCTGTCCCGATGTTCATCGGGACGCAGACAGGTCGGCGCAGGCGGGGGCGCGGAGAACGCAGAGATATTACATTTTCGGTTCTTCACGGATTTTAGTGGGTAATGGCCCGTACGGACGATAACACACCCCTAAATCCCCTCTTGATAGAGGGGACTTGGCGTCAGAATCCCCTCTAATAAGAGTGGGCAGGGGGTGTGTAACCGGTCACCCACACTTTTCCGTGATGAACCACATTTTCTTTACCCTTGTTCCGGCTGGAGTGTCCTCAATTACAAATCCCTTTGCCTTAATTTGCTGTTTGATTTCATCGGACCGTTTGTAATCCTTGCGTTTGCGGGCGTCTTCACGTTCCTTGATAAGCGTATCTATTTCCGGCGGCACGGCTACCTCTTGAACCGTCATTACGCCGATGACCCGGTCAAAATCTTGTAGAAGATTATTTATAGCCGACTGCTGGCTAATCGTTGATTTATTCGCCTCCCTGATAAAATCAAACAG
This sequence comes from Planctomycetota bacterium, assembly GCA_016208805.1. Classification (GTDB taxonomy): domain Bacteria; phylum Planctomycetota; class MHYJ01; order JACQXL01; family JACQXL01; genus JACQXL01. Next base: position 3,956 of record JACQXL010000059.1, read on the forward strand.
CACGGCCAGCGCCTCGGAGATATTCAGGTCATTATCCATTGCCTGCTCAAAGTTGGTGCGCACGGTTTCTAATCGCGTATCGTGTATCTCGCATCCCGCATCTTTGGCACCACCCATCTTTTCACTAAGCATCAACTTGAAGTCAGACAGACGCTGGAGTGCATTCTTGGCCGCATCCAGTCCTTCCAGCGTAAAGTTTAGCGGCTGGCGGTAATGGGTATTGAGCAGTGCATAGCGCAGGACCATCGGGTTGTAACCCTTCTGCAGGATATCGCGCACGGTATAAAAATTGCCCAATGATTTTGACATCTTCTGGTTATTGACCAACAAGTGCTTGATATGGAACCAGTGATTGACGACCTTATGCCCGAGCGCGCCTTCGGACTGGGCTATTTCGCACTCGTGGTGCGGGAAGATGTTATCCTCGCCGCCGGTGTGGATATCAAACCGCTCGCCTAAGTATTTCAGCGACATAGCCGAGCATTCAATATGCCAGCCCGGAAAACCCTTATGCCAAGGACTATCCCACTGCATCAGATGTTTGGGGTCTTGTTTCCAGAGTGCGAAATCAAGCGGGTTTTTCTTCTCGGAGTTTACCTCCACCCGGGCGCCGGCCATCAGTTTGTCCAGCGGATTGCCGGAGAGCCGACCATAATCCGGGAATTTGCTGATATCAAAATAAACGTTACCATTTACTTCGTAGACATACCCTTTCTGGATGAGGGTCTTGACCATTTCTATCATCTCCGGGATATGCTCGGTGGCCAGCGGATATTTATCAGCCGGCTTGAGGTTGAGTAATTGGGATAGTTCCAGGAATTCCTGGGTATAGAATCTGGTAATCTCCAAAGGCGATTTCTTTTCCTTGCGGGCGGCGGCCTGGACCTTGTCCTCGCCGGCCTCGACGCTTGAGGGGTCGTCGTCCGTGGTCATATGGCCGACATCGGTGATATTCATTATCTGGGTAACCCGGTAACCCTTATATTCCAGGTAGCGCCTTAACAGGTCGGCGCAGACGAACGAGCGGAAGTTGCCGATATGCGGATGGCTGTAGACCGTCGGCCCGCAGGAATACATCAAAACCTTATTCGGCTGAAGGGGCTTAAACTCTTCTTTCCGCTTAGTAAAGGTATTGTATAAAGATAAACTCATATATTTCCGTATAATGACTAATGTCTAAACCCTAATGACTAAAAAATGCCAAATAACTAATAACCAATTAGTCATTTGAACATTAGTCATTCATTAGACATTCGTCATTAGGCATTAGTCATTTATATATCTACCAGGACCAGTGCCGCAATTGCCTTCTTATTGCCTATAGGGCCGAGACCCTCCATCGTCTTGGCCTTGATATTAACCTTATCCGGCTTTATCCCCATTAAACGGGCGATGTTGTTTTTTATTCGGGATTTGGTCTTGCCTAATTTGGGCTCCTGGGCAAAGATGATGCTGTCCACTCCTTTTACGACGAACCTTTTATGGCGACTGCGAATCAGGGTAATGGTTCGGTGGAGCAGGATGGCGCTGGAGATGCCTTTGTAGCGCGGGTCGGTATCCGGGAACAGGTCGCCGATATCTCCAGACTTGACCGCGCCTAAAATCGCATCAATCAAGGCGTGCAAAAGCGCATCGGCATCGGAATGGCCGACCAGCCCCTTGGGATACTTAATCCTGATGCCGCCCAGGATGAGTGGACGGCCTTTGGTTAGACGGTGGATATCAAAACCGATACCTATCATAACGAAACCACAGATGCACACAGATAAACACTGATTTTTTACATTAATTATCCGTGTCTATCTACCAGTGGGGTCTGTGTTGACATATTATCAGAAATATATTAGTTAGCAAATAAAAAACCCCTGATTGTTACATCAGGGGTTTTTCGGTAGTCAAAATCCGTGTAATCCGTGGCTCTGGTTTAGAACTTTAACTTGGTATCAAACACGACCATCTTCATATTGCCGGAATCGGCGTTATAACCGCCGGCTGAGGTGAAGAAATCGCCATCCGACAGTGTCGCATAGCCCAGCATAAAGGATAAACTCTTATTATACTGGAGTGTGGCGGTTACGTCAATCTCCTGTCCCAGCGAATCCTTGACGACCCCTGCATTTATCGGTTTATCGGCCAGGTTGAACTGCCCGAACAGGACTTTGACATTGAGCGGTTCGCCGGTGCCGTCCTTGTTGATATCCATCTGGGTGGAAAT
>JACQXL010000233.1 GCA_016208805.1 Planctomycetota bacterium
TCGGGACTCAGAATGACACTCTCCGGGTGGTCTTTTTCCCATTTCGCAAGAGTTCAGTAATTACCGTGCCAGATAAACCAGTTGGCGTGGGCAGAGTCTCAACTGGAGAACCAATGGCGTAAAGTTTGCCATCATAAGAGCATATGTAAATCGTTCCGTCAGTGCCTATTGCAGGTGAAGAGAAGATATAACTCCCTGTAGTATATGTCCATTTTAATGTTCCATCAGATTTAATGACATAGAGTTTGTTATCAACGCAACCCACATAGATTGTCCCGTTAGCATCAATCGCTGGGGAAGAATAAATATTACCACCTGTAGTGTAACTCCATTTTAGATTCCCGCTTGGGTTAATTGCATATAGTTTACGATACGCTGAGCCTATATAGATTGTGCCGTCAACGCCGATTGCGGGTGAAGTCCAATCCGAACCAAATGAGGTGGTACCATCCCCAACGGTATAAACCCATTTTAGGCTCCCGTCGGGATTAAGGGCATCAAGATTATTATAAAAACGGGAACGGACATAGATTGTCCCATCGTTGCTTATCGAGGCGGAAGAGTTATCATACCACTGTGGAGTATAGAGCCATTTAAAAGTTCCATCGGAAGTAAGCGCATAGAACTTTCGGACATCCAAATATGTACCACCGATATAGATTGTTCTATTCGAGCCGATTGATGGAGAACATATGACATTAGCCACTCCTGTATCATAGTTCCATTTTACGGTTCCGTCAGGATTAAAGGCATAGAGTTTACCATCAAAAGAACCCACATAGACCGTTCCGTCAGTATCTATTGTTGGAGAAGAGTAGATGCAATTCCCTGTGGCATATGACCATTTTAATGTTCCATCAGCGTTAATGGCATATAAATTCTTGTCTCTTGAACCAACATAAATTGTACCATCCGAGGAGATCGCTGGAGAAGAATAAATTTCGTCTCCGGTAGAGTAAGACCACTTCAAGGTTCCATCGGGATTAATAGCATACAATTTTTTGTCTCTTGAACCAACATAGATTGTGCCATCAGACCCAATAGCGGCGGACGAGAATAAAATGCCAGCACCCGTCGTGTAACTCCATTTCAAAGTATTAGTTGTTGAGCCAACATACGGACTCTGACCGGTATGTTGTGGATTATGGTGTAACATCGGCCAGGGTGAACCAGCAAGAGTAGGTGATGGTCCAGAAGGATTAGTCGTCGCACTTACCGGGTTACTCTGGATTGAAGTATTCCCCGCCGCATCATAAGCCGCAACCGTATAACTATATGTGGTTGCGGGAGTTAATCCAGCATTGCTATATGAGGTAGTACTAACAGATATTAGATAGATACCATTACGATAAACTTTATATCCGGCAACGCCAATATTATCCGTTGAAGCAGTCCAGGAAAGGTTAATCTGACTGGAACTTACCGCTGTAGCAATAAGTCCGGTCGGCGTGCTGGGCGGGGTTGTATCCGGTAGGGCAGGTCTTGGCACACTCACCCAGCACCACGGTCGTGGGCCGGTGAGTCTGGCCGGTGCGCCTTCATCCGGCCCGATATAGCCGGCCCTGGGGCCGCTGGTGTGCAACTTGCCTCTCTTATCAGGCAGGACGATAACCCAACGTCCCTCTATGAACTCCATCAGCCGGATGTCCGCATTAGACAGGTCTTCGGCACGGATACCTGCGGGCAGGGTCACATAGCAATCCGCTTCTTTGCCGGGCGGGAAGTTGTGACGGCCCTGCCATCGTTCCGGATGAGCCGGCTTCAACTCGCCGCCGCCTAAAAAGAGATACCCCGGCGGCAGTGCAAACGGCAGGTCGGACTCGTCATAAAATGGTTTACCGATGACTGCGCTGTTGTCATCAACACTTTCTACTGGAACCCTCACCACGTGAATTACCGAGGCGCCATTTCTCTGGTTTACTATGTCAGTCGTGCCGCTACTACCGGTAGTAGTCTTGGAAACAACTGATGCCTCGTTAGTATAGCCACTTTTTACCCCGTCCGGGCCTACCGCTTTCATTCGATAATAATAAGTAGTGCTGGCATTTATGGTGTTGTCTATATGGTTCGCTTCGTATACGGTTGCGATTAGTGTATAATTTTCTGTTGGTGTCTTACGTTCTATCAGAAAACTGGTGCCGTTGTAGTAGATAGCGCCACATTCCAATTTAACACTGTTATCCGGTAGGAGAGTTGCATCTAAATGCACGAGGAAAGGCAGTTGTGTTGGAACGCTACTGCCGGCATAGTAAACGCCCGGTGGCAAATCATCTTTGGCACCGAAGTTTTCGCACCCCTTGGCGCCCAGACCCAGCAGGGCGACGGCAATAACCAGACTGATAACGATGCCTAATTTCATACTACTCGTTATCCCACTATACTATAGGTAATTTTTGGGCGTTTGTCAAGTATTTCTTTGCGGGAAACCACAGATGAACACAGATAGGCACTGATTAACATTGACAGGACGACTTCAAGGTGTTATAAGTATAAATTAAGTAAGCGGACGCCGTCGTCCATAGCCAACCTATGTCAGCGTTACGGATAGCGGACTATGGCGTCGGACGATTGAGCCGATTAATCAGATAAATCTGTTTAATCCGTGTACCGTTAATTATGGGTAATAAGACCGCACTGGTCGGGCTGTGGGTGGCGATAGGGTTCATCGGCGCGCTGGCCGTGTATTTCTATTACGCCACGCCGAAAGCATCTGCCAAACTACCCGCACCACAACCGTCGGTCAACCAACCTGCGGCCGTTACCGCCACACCGGCAACAGCACTATCACCTGTTCCCTCGCCACTGCCCACTCCGAAAACTCGTCCGGTTCTGCCAGCCCGGCCTTCGCAACCGTCGGTGATTATTTCTGAAACAACTCCGGTTACCTCAACCATAGCGGCTGATAAACTGGCCGTCAAGATTGCCGAATGGGAAAAGAAATATCCGCGACTGTTCACAGCACACCCGGAACTGAAGGAATTGTTAAGCAATCCTTTATGGTATGAATGGGGAAAATTGCGCCAGATACTTATTGAAGAACTGCAAAATGGCAGCTTAGAGATTTATATATATTTTATGGGTGTAGGGAGCATTTCATATGATACCCCAATCCATACTGCGTTATCTGAGAACAAGGCCATCCTGATAAACGACCTGTCCGGATTTCTGTCCCATCCGGCGCCAGAGATGCGGCGTGGTTCACTTGTTGTTCTTGAGCTGATTGCCGCAAAAGAAATGATACCGATTGCAATAAACCTGCTTTCAGATTCTGATACAGGTGTATGTAAAGCGGCGATTTCATATCTGGGCGCAGTGGGTGCACAGGAGGCGCGTTACAAGATAGCCGAATGCCTGACGGATGACGCGCATCATGAAGTGCGGGGCGCGGCAATTTATGCGCTCGGACTGCTCGGCGCTAAAGAGTCTATACCCAAACTTATTTGTTCTCTATCTGACGAGCAGGGTTATATACTTGCAACTACCATCAGGTCGCTGGGTGAGTTAGACGCCAAAGAAGCCATCCCGCAGATACGTAATTCCTTGAATGATTCGGATAAAGAAGTCCGGCTGGCCACAATATTAACCCTTGCCAGATTAGGTGATAAGGAAAGCATTCCCTATACCGTGACAATGCTTTCCGATACTGATTTTGAGCAATGTCTGGTTGCCCTCAACGCCCTGCGCGCCCTTAATGCCAAAGAGGCCATACCGGATATCCGCAAACTGCTGGATAGTCCGAATCGGATGATTCGCGAAGCCGCACAGGAACTCATCCAGGACATAGAACCTAAATAACCTGCCGATATTCAACAGGGACTTTAATGTTAAATCCGAAGCACTTCCGCCTATGCTTCCAGCGGAAAATGACGAATGCCTAATAACGAATGACGAAAGAAATCTTAAAGCACCAATGACTAAATTTAGGCATTAGAGTCTTCGTCATTCTTTCGTCATTTGGATTTCGTCATTAGTCATTAACAGAGAGTTCCTGTTATTGCTTGACTTTTCTCTTTCTTTAGAGTAACATATAGTAAGAAATAACCAAAAAGGAGTCCGTTATCTTTCCGCTGGGTGGCGGATTCCGAATGATAAAAGGATTTAGATAATGGCGTATAAAGTTTTTATAAGTCATAGTACAATGGATTCCGGCATAGTAAAGGCGCTTGCGAACATCCTCTCAAAGTTTGGAGTAACCCCATATGTCGCAGACTGGGATCTCCCAGCCGGTATGTCGCTTAACAAGGGAATCTCTTCCGAAATAGATAAAGCGGATTGTATAATCGTTTTGCTGACACACAACGGAATAAGGTCAAAATGGGTGCATCAAGAAATAGGGTATGCCAGGAAATCAGCCAAACTGATTATTCCTCTTGTAGAGAGAGGAACCACTCCGGACGAACTGGGGTTCTTAAAACCTATAAGGTATATTGAATACGACCCTATTCAGCCACATCTGGCTTTAACTCGCGCATCTACACAATTAGTGTCGTTAAAATTGAAGAAGGAAGAAAAGGAAAAGCAAACTAATGCATTGCTTGTGACAGGTGGTATTCTTGCTTTCCTGCTATTACTTGGGGGAGGTGAAAAATGAAGATAGAACATCAGATTTTGCCGAGGGATGAGATGCGATTTGAGATTTGTCCTCTTAAAGGCAAGCCGAATAGGAAAATAGGACGCCAGTTTGAATTGTGGTCTGACAAAAGAGGGCGGGTATGTGGTTTAATTATCAAGGATTATGAAGAGTTATTAGATGAATTCAGAAGCATTCTATCTATGAATCGGTCAAGAGAACGACTTGCCGATGCTATCGTAAGTGAAACATCTCTTAAAAAAGACTGGTTGAAACCAGAGGAGGATAACGCTTGGAGAAACTTGTAAAAGGTGATGTAGTCGTTGTTCCCTTCCCGTTTTCTGATTTGACAGGCTCTAAAAGGCGCCCTGCTCTTGTTATTGCTGAATTGGAAGGAGATGACATTATTCTTTGTCAGATTACCAGCCAAACGGTAAGGGATAAATACGCCCTTGCCATTAAAAACGACTCCTTCATTTCTGGAACATTAAACCAAGATAGTAATGTACGTCCTAACCGCATATTTACCGCAGATAGCCGCATTATTATTCGTCGTGTTGGTCAACTTGAACATAGTAAGATTATGGCAGTGGTTGATAAAATAGTAGAAATCTTGCGCCAATAATGCCCTAGATTTTCATGGTGACTCAAGCCATACTCCGGATGATAACTCCATTATTTAACTCAGACCTGAACTCTTGCGAAATGGGAAAAAGACCACCCGGAGA
>JACQXL010000234.1 GCA_016208805.1 Planctomycetota bacterium
ATGGCTCAAGCTCCTGTAGATGTAGCCGCTTGATTTTGGATACTTATTTATGATTTGCTGTACTTAGTCATTCGTCATTAGACATTAGGCATTCAATTATATGTTAATGGCATTATTGAAATTGTTGAGCGCTATAATGCAACGGTTACCACTCAGAACCGCCCTGTTTCTGGGCGATTGCCTGGGTCTATTTGCCTACTATGCCTTCCCGCGCCGGCGCCGGCATACCCACCAGCATCTCCGGATGGCGCTGGGTAACCAGAAAACACCGGCCGAACTGAAACAAATCGCCGTCCGGATGGCCAAGAACCTCGGCCGTAATGTGGCCGAATTCCTACGCCTGCCGATGCTGAACGAAAAGAACATTGACGGCTATATTGAGTGGTCCGGCCTGGAAAACCTCAAGGAAGCGCTGGCCCTAAACCGTGGCGCATTGATGCTGACGGCCCATTTCGGCAACTGGGACCTGGCCGCCGTGGCCTGCGTCCTTAAAGGGTTCCCGGTTAACCTCATCACCAAATACCTGAAGAACGAAACCATAAACCGCTTCTGGCTGGATTACCGCAAGAAAATGAAGGTCAAAGCGCTTTACCGGGCCGGCACGCTCCGGGAGATTGTCCAGTCCCTGCGTGATAACCAGTTGATGGGTTTTGTCCTGGACCAGAACACCAAGCGGGAAGACGGTATCTTTGTCAACTTCTTCGGCCGGCCGGCCTGCACGATTCCGAGTCTGGCTGTGCTGTCCCAGCGGCTCAATGCGCCGGTCGTACCCATCCTGATGGTCCGCCGACCCGGTGGCCGCCATCGCATCTTTATTGAAAAACATCTATTATTCCAGAAACTGCCCGACCAGGACGAGGCCATCCGGCACAATACCCAGATTTATACCGATATCATAGAACGTTACATCCGCCAATATCCGGACCACTGGATATGGATGCACCGGCGGTGGAAAACGCAACCGAATAACCCGAACCACGAAACCACGAAAGTATAAAAACACGAAATTATCTTGACTTTATCGGCATATCATATATAGAAAGCGGATTAATCTGCTAAATCCGCTTACTGAATGGAAAGGAACATTTATGCCCAATCCAAAACGAAAGCACTCTAAATCGCGGACGCGCACCCGGCGGGCGCATCATTTCCTGACTGCGCCGTCGCTGTCTCTTTGCCCGCATTGCAAGTCCGAGAAACTGGCGCACCGCATCTGCGGCAATTGCGGCTATTACAAGGGCGCGGTTGTCGTAAACCTTGACTAAACCATCAATAATATGAGAATCGCAATAGACGCAATGGGCGGCGACCATGCGCCGGAGCAGGTCGTCAAGGGCACGCTCCAGATTGCGCCGGAACTGCCGGATGCCACGCTGTTACTGGCCGGCACCGAACCGGCTATCAGGAAATACCTGCCGCCCAATCCGCCGGCCAATATAAAGATTGTTCCGACCACCGAGGTTATCGGGATGTCCGAACACCCGGTTGACGCCATCCGCAATAAACGCGACTCCTCGCTGGTCAAGGCGGCCAAACTGGTCCGGGACAACGAGGCCGATGCATTCATTTCAGCCGGCAATACCGGCGCGGCTGTGGCTTCAGCCACGATTCTCTGGGGTTTCCTGAGCGGCATCAAGCGGCCCGGTATTGCGGTCCGGTTCCCGACCAAGAAAGGCGTCTCTTACATTATAGATGTCGGCGCCAATATCTACTGCCACCCTATCCATCTACTCCAATACGGCATTATGACCGCGGTCTATTGCAAATACGTCAACAATATCGCCAATCCCCGGGTCGGACTGCTCAATATCGGCGAGGAGGATTCCAAGGGCAACGAACTGGTCCAGGAAACGCTGGCGCTCTACCGCAAGGCGCCGGTTAATTTCATCGGCAATATTGAAGGCCAGAACCTCTTCAACGGCGACTGCGAGGTCGTGGTCTGCGAAGGGTTCGTCGGCAATGTCATCCTCAAGGCCACTGAGGGATTTGCCGATTTCTTTACCAGTACGATTATGGATGCGCTTAAGGGTTTGAACGGGGATGCGGCCGGCTCGGCGATGAACGGACTAAAACCGGCCCTGGATGTCCTTAAGAAGAAAACCCAGTATGACGAATACGGCGGCGCGCAACTGATGGGCGTCAACGGTATCTGCATTATCTCGCACGGGCGCTCCAATGCCAAGGCCATCGCCAATGCCATCAAGGTGGCCGCCCAGTCCGTCAAGAACCACGTTAATAACGAGATTGTCCAGGAACTCCATAAGACCAAACTGACCTGGCTGGATTTATATAAGAGTTGGAAAACCCATAGGTAACATCCTGTATTGTCACCCTGAGCGGAGCGAAGGGTCTATAGATTCTTCGGTCATCCCCCGACGGCCGTCGGGAAACTCCTCAGAATGACAAATCGGTTAAGGAGGATTTAGACAATGAAACTATTAAAAGCGCTTAGTATGGCAACTCTTTTGTTTAGTCTATCATTAAGCGGTTGTGCGGCGGCGCTGTTGGCCGGCGGCGCGGCGGCCGGTATCGGCATTTATAAATATGTCAACGGCGAACTGGAACGCAAATACCCGGCCGGGATGCAGAAATGCTGGCAGGCATCCGTCGCGGCGATGGAGCAATACCAGTTCACCATTGACTCATCCACCAAGGACGGCATCAGCGGACAACTCAATGCCAAACGGGCCGACGGCACCCCCATCACTATCGCATTTGAACTTATTTCCGAGAACGTCACCTCACTGCGGGTCCGGGTCGGCTCATTCGGCGACCGGGATGTGGCCGAACGGGTTCACGAGAAAATAAGAGAAAACTTCGGGATACCGCCGGCTAAATGAAGTTCCAAACACCAATATCCAAATTCCAAATAAATACCAATCCCGCTGAAGCGGGACCAAATTCGAAACAGTTTGGAATATTCGGTCATTGAAATTTGTGGCATTATTTGGAGATTGGTGCTTGGGATTTGGAATTTAATAAAGGGTATCCCAGTTTTTCCCTGAGTTTAAGGTATCCGATAGCGGTTTGTTTGGCGATATTGCGCACCCGGCCGATGTAGAACTGCCGCTGGCTGACCCCGATGGCCCGGCGGGCGTCAAGCAGGTTAAAGGTGTGCGAGCATTTGAGCACATAATCATAGGCCGGTAACACCAAATCCATCTCCAGCAATCGCTTGGCCTCTTTCTCATACATATCAAACAGGTCAAACTGCATCTTGGTGTCGGCCGCCTCAAAGTTATATTTGGAAAACTGGACCTCGTCCTCCTTGTGAATATTGCCATAAGTAACCCCTTTAACCCATTCTAAGTCAAAAAGGTTATCCTTCTTCTGGATGAACATTGCAATCCGTTCTAGCCCGTAGGTCAGTTCCAGCGCCACCAGGTCAAGTTCAATCGTGCCGACCTTCTGGAAATAGGTGAACTGGGTAATCTCCATCCCGTCAATCCAGACCTCCCAGCCCAGCCCGCTGGCGCCCAGCGAAGGCGATTCCCAGTCGTCCTCAACGAATCGGACATCGTGTTTCTTGAGGTCAACGCCAAGTTCCGTAAGACTCTGGAGATAGATTTTCTGGGCATCATCCGGCGCTGGTTTGATGATGACCTGATACTGATAGTAATGCTGGAGCCGGTTGGGGTTATCGCCGTAGCGGCCGTCGGTCGGCCGGCGGGACGGCTCAACATAGGCAACCTTCCAGGGCTCCGGGCCTAATGTCCTCAAGAATGTGGCCGGGTTGGAAGTACCGGCGCCCTTTTCCACATCATACGGCTGCCAGATGAGACACCCGTATTTGGCCCAGTAGTTCTCCAACTTAAGTATGATTTCCTGGAAGGTCATAGCCCCCATTTAATATTTTCTGGTAACCCTGTCAATTAAATTGAGATGCCTGCCGGCAAAGTTAAACCCGATAAACCTAAAACTATACCGTAACAGGTGTCAGATGCTTATGTAACGCCATTTCTTTAGGGCTATAGCCGAAAGCCAGACCCATCAACTGGGTAAAGTAATAAATTGGAATATTATAGTTGGTATTATATTTGGCATTGATATCTAACTGGCGGGTATCCAGGTTTGCGTGGCAAAGCGGGCAGGCCACGGCAATGGCATTAGCGCCGACCTCCTGGGCGTTCTTGAGTATCTTCTGGGTCAGCGTCAAGACCGCATCGGTCTCGCTCAGCGCAAATGCCGTGCCACAGCAATCCGTCTTATACGACCAGTCCAGCACATTAATACCGACATTCTCCAGTATCTTATCCATCGTCATCGGGTATTCTATATCGTCAAAACTCACCACCTTGGGCGGACGGGTCAACAGACAACCGTAATAGCAAACCACCTTGAGGTTATCTAATCCCGCTTGGGGCGGGACTCCACTGTCGCTCCGCTTACGAACGACCTTATCCTTGAGTTCTGAGGCCGGCATCTTGGCCATTATTTCCAGCGGATGGAGGGTTTTAATCTTGCCCTGGTATGACGAGCCGATAATCTCTTTGACATCTTCCCGGAGTTTCTCGTCCTGTTCTATTTCGTGGGTAGCGAATTTAAATCTGGAATAGCAGGCCGCGCAGGGCACGGCCACCTCGGTCGCGCCGGCATATTCGGCCAGCGCCAGGTTCTTAATCGGCAATGCCACAGACAACAGATGAGACGAACTGTGGGCCGGCGAGGTGCCGCAACAAACCCAGCCCGGCACTTCTTCCAGTTCCATCCCTAATTTCCTGGCCACGGCCCTGAATGAGGTATCGTATTCCGCGCCGGTGGAATGCAATGAACAACCAGGATAATAAGCGAATTTAGTATTCATTTGCTCTTCTCCATTTCTTTCTTATACGTCCTTGAGAATATGCCCATTGTGGTCAGAGTCCGGCCCGGCGAAATCGGCGGGATAATCTTCAGTTTGCCGTGCATAAACATCTTGATGCCCAACCCCATATCCTTGAAGAACTCAAAGGTGCGCATCTTGAGGTCGCCGATGAGCCCTAATTCATACATCCGGCCGAACCATTTAATATTCCTTAAAGAAGCCCGGTTAAACTTATGCACGCGTGAAACCGGCGGTTTAACGCCTTCGGCCACGGCCATAATCTTGACCGTATCCATCACCTTGGCGATATCAACTTCCTGCGGGCAACGGGTGGTGCAGGTCTGGCAGGACGAGCACATCCACATCGTCTTGCTGTTGAGCACGATGTCTTTAAGCCCCAGCCGGATGGCGTGAATCAGTTGGGCCGGAGTATAATCCATCGCATAACTCATCGGACAGCCGGCCGAGCATTTCCGGCACTGATAGCAGACATTGACATTGACCTTAATATCGTCGTTCATCTGTTTCAGGAATCCGGCATCAGGCGTTACGACCAAAGGGAGTCCCTTAGGGACAACTGCTGGCATAGATTTTCTCCTTTTGTTGATATGGATATAATAGGCAGGGATGGTTGTCAAGCAATACGGTATTCATCATAAAGGCACGAAGGCAATTAGGGAATTAGGTGATTCGGAAAGGGAAATCAGTAGATTGGGGAATCAGGCAACCTAATCCCCTAATTTCCTGATACCCCTTTCCTGATTCCCTAATAACCTGATGTCCTATCTG
>JACQXL010000235.1 GCA_016208805.1 Planctomycetota bacterium
GCTTCGCTCCGTTCAGAATGACAAAAGGGGCATTTCGCAAGAGTTCGGTAAATTCGCTTGTATAACTTCGCCAGCGCTCGGTCCAAATCAGGGTTCAGGACGTCGGCGTAAACCTGCGTAGTGGTTATGGAACTGTGCCCCAACTGCTTTTGCACCAGCCTTAAATTCCCGGAAGCCCTCAACAAAAAGGTTGCATAAGTATGACGCAAACTATGTATTGAATACCTCGGACGGTGCCCTCGGCACAAGTTCCCCTGGATACCGACCCTTCTGGCGTTTCTCTCAAATGCCTTTTGCAATGCCCTGGTGGTCATCTGTTCCATCGTATTGCTGGACAGGATTAAGGGCGATTGCGGGCCGCAATCCTCGCCCTTGCCCTTTTTCCATTCCAGGTATTCGTTCAGGTGTTCCTTAAGACTGTTGTTGAACCTGACGATTCTGTGCTTGCCGTTCTTGCCGTTCCTGACGACGAGGCTGGCCTTACCGTCATCAGCCCAGATGTCGCCGCAACGTAGGTCGGCGATTTCGCTGACCCGCAGTCCGGTTGAAAGCGCTATGTCTATCACCAGCCAGTCATTCACAGCCACCCGCCCGACCGAGCGGTCGTTCGGGCGGGCCTTGTGGCCGTTTCTTAATGCATCATTGCTTCTCCGTTTTAGGAAACTCGTCAGGCTATTAACTTCCACCTCACTCAAGAATTTCCCCTCGTCAATCTGCCATGTTCGCACTTTTTTAAAACCATCTGTCACTCCTTCCTGCCTGTGCGTGTCCGCACGCAGACAGGCCATTTTTTTCGTATATCATAGGAAATGCGAACCTTTTGGGAAATGAATTATTACTTGCTAATCTTTGAATTTACTGCTGTTAAAGGCGATTTGCCCAAAAAAAAGATTGGGGTTTATTAAGGTTATGGATTAAGCGATAGTGAAACGGTCTTTGACAAATAGGCAGACCTAAAGAATAGGAAAATAAAGGATTGCAAGGGTTTTCCCGGCGAGCGGCCCTTGAAAACGGCAATAAAAAAGGTTCGCATTTCCTATGAACTGCGAACCTTTCTGACCAGAGACTACCAAACCGGTAAATATCTGTCAAGAAAAATAACGGAATATTGGAATAATAAGTTCGGCTGTTGAGCCTGTTGCACAAATGTCAAAATTGACTAAAATGTCATTCTGACCCCGCTCTTTGTTCGCAAAGAGCGGGGTCAGGGTGACCCGCCTGCGGCGGGTGCAACAGACTCAATTCCGCCCCTAACCGAATACCAGCCCCAGATTACACAGATTACTGTTGTCTCTTACCAGTCCCTGTAGACTTAACCTTTATGGAATCCTATCCTGGGCTTGGGCGGTTCTTCCGGCGTCGCCATTAACTGCCGGATAGCATCAAACACCGCCCGGAACTGGGAATCATATTTCTTTTCCAATTCTTTAAGTTTATGGGCTAATTCCTTGTGCGAGGAAAGCAGATAACGCAGGCGGGTAAAGGCTCTCATTATTTCAATATTGACCATTATGGCTCGTTCGCTGTTAAGGACACTGGAAAGCATGGCCACGCCCTGTTCTGTAAAGGCATATGGGCAATATCGTGTTCCGCCCCGCCCTTTCTTTGATATTCCAATCTGGAATATCATAGATTTAAACTCAGCCGGCGTTAACCGGAACATAAAATCCGGAGGAAATCTTTTAAGATTACGTTTAACCGCTTTGTTGAGGTTAAAAGTTGTTACGTCGTAAAGCACAGCCAAGTCTTTATCCAGCATTACCTTGTGCCCGCGGATGAGTAAAATCGACCGCTCAATTCGCTCTGCGGGAACAATGGAAAGTTTATCAGTCATTTTTCATCCCCCTGGAATACTATATCTTTCCCGATACCCGAAGGTAAGTAAAACCCCTCTATACTCTCCACGGCCACCAGATATTATTTCCGTAAGAATCTGGGCAGCACCAACGCGTCCATCATTGGTAGCACCTCGTCCCCGACGCTAAGGTCGGGACTCCGTTGCGACTCCGCTTTCCTTGACGTAGGCAGGATGTTCAGGGTCATATTTTCCTTGGCGTACTTCCGCTCCACCAACGCCAGACCTATCTGGACACCCCTTGGTATTAATACGCAACTGGTGACCAGCCCTGTTTTAGCGCCGTCTTTGAATACGGCATCGCTGGACTTGATGGCCCGCGCGCCCGGAGTAGTTATCTTGAACCTGACTATCTGTCGCGCGATTGCTCCGCCAGAGGCGGATTTCGCTTCGCTCAACTTTTCCAGTTTGAGGTATGACTTGCGGCCGATGAAGAACGGTTTGTGCCGCTTGATGAATGACCCATACCCGGCCTCGGTCGGCATAATCAGGTGCTCGCCGTTGAGTTCGTGCCCGTATAACGGCAGACCGGCCTCGGCCCTTAACGAGTCACGCGCGGCCAGGCCGCAGGGCTTTATCCCGAACTCTTTGCCGGCCTCCAGCAACAGGTTCCAGAACCTACGGCTGTCTTCCCTGGATGTGAATATCTCAAACGCGATGTCCTCGCCGGTGTATCCGGTCCGGGCCACCAACGCCCCGATGCTACGATCGGGACTCAGTTGCGACTCCGCCTTCATTCCCTGGAACTCGGTCCAGAGGAAGTGCGATTTCTTCAACTGCCGCAGGGCCTTGGTGTCTTTGGACATCTTCAAGAGCAGTTTTAATCCGTTCGGGCCTTGTAATGCCACATTGATTAACGGCTCATCAACTCCCCTATTACGGATGTTCACGGAACCCTCCACCTCCGCGGACGGGTTGTCCTTGTCTATAATCACCTGTTTACTATTGACCGCATCCAGCCACTGCTTGATTTTCTCCATATTGGCCGCATTGACGACCATCAGGTAATCGTCCTGCGCCATTTTGTAGAGCAGGATGTCGTCCAGCGGATGGCCGTCCGGGCCGAGGATATACGAGTAATGCGATTGCCCGATTTTGAGTTTGGGCACGTAGTTGGTGGTGACCAGGTCCAGGAACCGGCTGGCGTATTTGCCCGTGAACTGTAGTTTACCCATATGAGAGACATCAAACAGCCCGACATTCTGGCGCACGGTCTGGTGCTCCTCGCTGGCCCGGCTGTACCAGAGCGGCATTGACCAGCCGGCAAACGGCACGATGAACTGCGGCCGAGTAAGTTTAAGGTGCTCTTCATAAATCGCGGTCTTTCTCGGCTCGCCAACATAGGGCGTGAAGGCGAATTGTTGATTGCGGATTGCGGATTGCGGAGCCGCAGCGGAGTCCCGACCGGAGCGTCGGGGCGGATTGCGCCCCAATAATGCCTTCTGGCCGATAAAGTAAGGTTTGGTATCGGCAATTGCGGATTGTGAATCGAGAAATTTCGCATTTCGCATTTCGCATTTCGCAATTCGCCGTATCACAACCGGTCCTTCTATCTTGGCATAGATATCATTGTTGTCAAAGGTGACATAGCCATCCGACAGCCCGGTCAGGTATTCAAAGACCTTATCAATCATTTTTGGTGAAGTTGTCAGAATATATGACTGATGCTCCGTATCTAATTCCTTTACTGTCAGCGTAATCTCGTCTTTAAGTTCAACAATGCAC
>JACQXL010000215.1 GCA_016208805.1 Planctomycetota bacterium
CATTCTGAACGAAGTCCGCCATAGGCGGACGGAGTGAAGAATCTCCGTTTTATGCGGATTTGGGACGAGATTCTTCGCCCTACGGGCTCAGAATGACACTTTTTGGGTGGTTTATTTCCCATTTCGCAAGAGTTCAGTAATCAGTTAAATCTGTTTAATCCGCTTACTAAAAGGAGGAAATATGGGAACTGTAAGTGAAGTGAAATTAGCCGCTCTGCTGGACCTGGCCGAGGCCGGCGAGGTTCAGGTGGAACGGTGGAAACGAGGCACCAAGAATAACGCCGATCTGACTTACCAGCAGATGCAACTGGTAATCGGGAACGAGGCGGATTATAAGGCCAAACTGGCTCTGCCGGCCGCCACGGCCTATGCGCCGGTAATGAACCCGGCCTTTGTCTCGCGCTCCGGGCTGGACCGCAACCGGATCGTCCGCAAGCAGGCGGATAATATTACCAATGGTTATGAGAACTATCGGGCATCGCTGGCCCATGCCTTTGAGACGGTTGATGGCGAAACGGCCAAACGATATAAGGAGTCCATTGACGCCTCAGCCGAGGTCTATAGCCGGAAGGTGGCTCAGAATGTCCTGTCGTTTATGGGCTCGCGCGAGGTTGGTAAGGGGCTGGTGCCCATCGCCACGCTCTGGTTGACCGGCGATACGGTGGTTGAAGGTCACCTGCGCGGTGATGACCAGGTCGGTTTGGGCGGGCCGCTTAATGTCGCCCGTCTGACGCCGGATATGCGCTCTGCCCTGAAATCGGCGCTGGCTAACCGGTTGATGCAGTCCGGCAAGGTCCTGATTAGCGCGGACTGGAACCCGACGGTAATGGTTGCGGAAAACGACCATATCAACGCCCTGATTGCCTCTTTGCAGAACACGGCCTATGTGGCATTCGCCACGGGCGGGGTGTCGCATTGCGATTGGGTGGTGATTGACGGCCGGAAATACCTGGAGATTAAAGTGGCAACACCGTAAGACACGGTACGCAGATAAACGCAGATGGACGCGGATTAAACCCCGCGTCCTCTGCGTCTCTGTGGTAAAAGAGTAATTAACCACGAATTAACACGAATAAACACTTAACTTTGTGTTCTTTGTGTCTTTGTGGTGAAGATTGTGAGGTATGTATGTTAAAACCTAATGAAGTTAAGACGTCCCATATCGCAACCTATGCGGTAACTGCAAGCAAGATTGCGCAGAATGCGGTTACAACGCCGAAAATAGCAAGCGGTAATGTAACAGGGGAGAAGATACAGGACGGCGCGGTTACGACCGCTAAACTCAAGGATAAGTCCGTCACCGGCGCCAAGATAGCAGACGCAACCATCACCCAGGATAAATTAGTCCTGCCCATAGTCGTGCCGTCACCGATTACCAGGCCGATTAGTCCGCAGATTGAAACTGCTGAGATAAAGGATTCAGCCATCACCAGGGCGAAACTGGCTATCAATGCGGTTGAGTCCGATAATATCAAAGACCTTAATGTAACCGGCGGTAAACTGGCGTCAAGCGCGGTTACTGCATCTAAACTGGCGGACGGCGCGGTCACACCAGCCAAGTTGTCATTTGCCGTGCCAACAAGGCCGATGGTGCCGCCGCTGGATACGCCGGAAATCGGAGACGGTAAGGTCACACCGGCCAAACTGTCGTTCGTTCCGGCCACACGCCCGCTTTCACCACAGATAAACACAGCGGAAATCGGCGATGCGCAGGTCACCCCGGCTAAACTCTCGTTTACGCCGGTGAGCAGACCGCTTGTCCCGCCGGCCACGCCGGCTGAGATGGAAGACAGGTTTACAATTAACCAGAACCTTCTGCTGTTTTCCAACCTGTCTAATGCCTCCGTGCCGAACACGGAAATTGACTTGTCTCCTTATGTCCCTGTTGGCACCAAGTATGCGATGGTGGTGATGACGCACGCCGGGGCAAGCACGATACTCTACGGCTACAAGGCGCAGTTTTATGCCAAGCCGACGGTTGACACGGCATCGCTCTATCGGTTGGACACGGCCGTCAAGGACTTCACGAATTATCTGAACGTGTTAGTGCCGTTAGATGCTAACCGTAAGTTTGTGACATCGGTTTATAGGGACGGAGTAACTACAGCCGCAGAATTGTATCTGATGGGATATGTCAGATAGGACATCAGGTTATTAGGGAATCAGGAAAGGGGTATCAGGATATTAGGGGATTAGGCTGCCTGATTCCCCAATCTCCTGATTTCCATTTCCTAATAGCCTAATTCCCTAATTTCCTTTGTGCTGGTCAGGATATAGAAACCCCGCTTGGTAGCCGGGTTGAATTGGAATCCGGTGATAACATATGATTTTCCGAAGTAGTGTTGGAATATCCGGCGCGTCTTGAGCCGCCAGTCCAGCGCCAGTTTACTGTTCCGCTTCACTATGGCCCCAATATCGGCCGGGATTTCTACAGCCAGCGTCCTATCTTTAAGCCCCAACCGTATCCCGGCACAAACTAATAATCCGTCTTTGCTTTTATAGGTGTCATTTATTAGGTTCTTTGTGTCCTTTGTGTCTTTGTGGTGAGGTCTTCGGTCGTTCTTGATTTCCCACTCCGCCAGGAACCGGTCAGTGGGCATCCCTTTGTTCAGGATGCTGGAACTGGTGCCGTAGAGATTGACATAGTACTGACGGATTGTCACGCCCAGTTTGGCGATATTGAAATAGGCATTGAGCGATTGGAGCGGGTCAAATGTCCAGGTCATCAGTTTGATGCCCTGTTTGCGGGCGAAGTCGCGCTGGGCCAGTTTGAGCCGGTAGCCGATATCGGTGTTGCGGTATTCGGGCAGGACGGCCAGCACCCGTGACGAATGTATAAGTTTACCGTCCTTGATACCGGGGAACCCGAAGACAAAGCCGACCATTTTCCGGCCGAGGAATGCACCGAGCACCACGCCGCCGTTGCGCTGAATCGTTATCAGTTCGTTCTTGGGTATGATTTCGCGGTCGGCAAACTGCCAGACCTGTTTCTGGATTTGTTCTACGGTGTGGAATTCAGCGATGGTTTTAACTGGGCGTATTCTAATCACTTTAGTAAGCGGATTAAGCGGATTAAACCGATTTAATCTGTGGCTACCGGACCCCGACGGTCACGTTACGGAAGCGCGTCGGTGCGGCGCCGTGCGACATCTCCGCCGTCTGCATCGGCTCGCCCTTGCCGCAGTTGGGCACGCCCCAGAGCACCCAGTGCCGGTCATCGCAGATGGCATCGCACGAGTTCCAGAACTCCGACGTGATGCCCTGGTAGGTCGGGTTCTTGACCAGCCGGGTCTTCCGGCCGTTCTTTATCTCCCAGCCGATTTCACAGCCGAACTGGAAGTTCAGCCGCATCTGGTCTATGCTCCAGGAGCGGTTGGTATCCATCAGGATGCCGTGCCTGGTGTCCTTAATCAGGTCGTCCAGGTCCCACTGGCCGGGCATAAGCGACAGGTTATTATTCCGGGTGATGGGGATGCGGTTGAATCCCTCGGCGCGTGAGCAGCCGTTGCTTCTGCCCTCGGCGACCTTGAGCGCGGTCTCGCGGATGGTCTGGTAGCCGGTAAAGACGCCGTCTCTGACAATGTGCCATCTCTGTGCCCGGATGCCGTCGTCGTCATAGCCGATGGTAGCCAGCCCGGTCGGGACGGTGCCGTCCGCA
Source organism: Planctomycetota bacterium (assembly GCA_016208805.1). GTDB lineage: Bacteria > Planctomycetota > MHYJ01 > JACQXL01 > JACQXL01 > JACQXL01. The sequence goes on from JACQXL010000215.1 coordinate 3,659, forward strand.
ACCAGGTTGACGATATTTGAGCCGAACTGGAAGTTTTTGTATTTATCGGGAGTCAGGAAACTGCGGCCGGCGAAACTTTCTTCCATCCCGAGCACCCGGTCAAGTTCGGTCGGGTGGCCGACCGATTCGTGAATCTGGAGTGCCAGTTGCGAGCCGCCCAGAATCAGGTCCATCTTGCCGGACGGGCAGGTTGGCGCGGTCAATAACGCTATCGCCTCGGCACGGGTTTGTTCCGCATTCTCAAGTAGATGCAGTCCTTTTATCAGTTCGTAGCCGGCTGATGAATACTGTCCACCGAAGGAACTGGGATATGAACGGACCTGGTTATCGCCGTTGCCGACGGCCGTGGCCGAATAGCCCGCGCCGCTGCGCAGGAGTATCTGTTCAATAAAACTACCATCGGTGGATGCAAACCACTGGTGCTCACGGCGGAAGCCCATACCGGACGATGCCACCTTGATGCGTTTATCCTTGCGCAGGATGCGGTCTATGGCAAAAAGGAGCGCCAGTTTTTCTTCCATTGATACCTTGAACGGGTCAATCACATACGGGGTCTGCCAGAAATCGGTAAAGGCTTTTTCCTGGGTCAGGACGATGTCTTCTTTTTTCAGGGTAGCGCTGGCCCGGGCGATTTCCACGGCCTGGGCGGCGACTTTTTCTATCTCGGACGCGGTCACCTGGCTGGATGACGCGAACCCCCAGGCGCCGTCCGAGATGACCCGGACGCCGAAGCCGAAGGTCTCGTTCTGGTCAAAGGCGCCGATTTTGCCGTTCCGGAGCTGGATATTCTCGTTGTCCAACCGGATGATGCGGATATCGGCATACGAGGCGCCACGGCTGGCGGCGGTGTTGAGGGCAAGAGCAGTTAAATCTTTCATATAAACATTCCTCAGATGTTACAAAGGTTACAATAGTTACAACGGTTACGATAGTTACGGGTAACCTTTGCAACCCTTGTAACATTTGCAACTTTATGTAACCTAAAACTTAGTCTCGCTTGAGAAATTAAAGTTATTTATCTTGAGCGTCGGGACGATAAACCCGCCGCCGCCGAAGAATCCCTTATGCAGTTCGGTCTCCCGGGAGATGAGTTCTACATTGGATAACGCCCTGAGAACGCTTTCGGTGAAGCGCATATTCTTAACGCCGCGGGTAATGATGCCGTTTTCTATCAGGTAAAGGCCGTTGCGGGTCATTCCGGTCAGGACCATCTTCATCGGTTCCACCAGGTTGGTGTAATGGAATTCCGAGATGAGCAACCCCTTTTTGGTGGAGGCAATCATCTCGGCAATGGAAGAGTCGCCCGGCTGTAATATGAGCGAAGTCGGCAACGGTCCCTGCGGGTTGGGCTGGGGCAGTCCGTGGCCGGTGGAATGGGTCCTACGGTCCTTCTTGGCGGTCAGCCGGTCATAGACGACATTCCGGGCGACGCCTTTATCAATCAGGGTTACTTTCTGGCGGGGCATACCTTCAAAGTCAAATGGCATCCCCTGAATCAACGGGTGATAGACGTCATCGGTGATGGAAATATTTCCGCCCATAACCCTGGAGCCGAGTTTGCCGGACAGGAACGAGCGGCCTTCCTGATAACCAAGGGCGCCGAAGCCGCGGAATGCCATAAAGAAAAGGAATTCCAC
>JACQXL010000216.1 GCA_016208805.1 Planctomycetota bacterium
GGGGGAATCCCGACGAAATATCGGGACAAGCACAAATAGAGACCCTTCCCCCGCCCTTTGTTCGCAAAGAGCGGGGTCAGGGTGACATTTTGGGCTTAAGTATGTGCCATTCTGGTCTGTCCCGCGACCACACCCGCAATTCCCAATTCGCAATCCGCAATTATGTTGTGGTCTGTCCCGCGAGAAACAGGGACTTGGACGAGACTTTTATGAGACAGTCTCTTCAGAGTCTCTTAAGAGTCCCTGTTAAATCCAGAAAACTATGCCCTGCATCGCAGGCAAATAGCCCATTACAAAATATGGGAAGTGTCCCTCCCACGATGGCGATGGGGATATTGATGTGCCCCGCATAAGTACGGGATGTCGTTGCGACTCCACCTGACTTGAATTTATCCCAGAACTGTGCCACGGCCGGCCAGCCGTAACCCATACCCACGCCGATGCCCATGGCCAGGAATATCCAGAGCGTCAGGAAGCGGTCTAAGAATGATAATCTCTTTTGTGCCATATATTCAGTAAGCAGATTGAACGGAATAATTATCCGTTTAAATCAGTTTAATCAGTTTACTAAAAAGGAATAGGTTTTATTCTTCAATGCGTATCACTGTGGCCTTGCCGCGCATAATTGCCAGCCGATTGATTTCGGACAGCGCCTGTTTTAGCTGCGATTCCTTGGCCGGCCGGGTCAGGATTCGGACATTACCGAGTTGTTTCTTCGTAGGCACCAGCGCGGCCGTGGCACCGTAGATGCTGATGTTGTGCCTGCCCAGAAGAGTGGCTAATTTGCCGATGACACCGGGTTTGTCTATAATCGGGAAACGGAGGTAATGCTCGGAGACCGTTTCGGCCATGGGCAGAATCTTTTTGTCTCCCCAGTTATAAGCGCCCCGATGGACATCGGGGGTAGTCCCGACACAAGGTGTCGGGACGAAGGCGGGTTGGTTACCCAGTTCAATAATATCGGCCAAGATGGCGGACGCGGTCGGGAGCGGCCCGGCCCCGCGGCCGTAGAACATCATATCGCCTACCGCGCTGCCGTGCAGATACAAAGCGTTGAACTCGTTCCGGACCGCGGCCAGCGGGTGTTTCTTGGGTATCATCGTCGGATGGACCTTGAGTTCCACCTTGTTATGAGCAACCTCGCGAGCGATGGCCAGTAGTTTTATGCAATAGCCGAACTCGTCGGCGTTCTTGATGTCTTCCAGTTCAATCCCCATGATGCCTTCGGTATAGATATCTTTGGGCGCGACCTTGATGCCGAACGAGAGCGCGGCCAGGACGCATAGTTTGTTGGCCGTATCCGCGCCGGATACGTCCGAGGTCGGGTCGGGCTCGGCAAACCCGAGCTGCTGGGCCTGCTTGAGCGCGTCGGCCAAAGACAGTTTCTCCTCGCTCATCCGGGTGAGGATATAATTGGTCGTGCCGTTGAGGATGCCCATTAGTAGGTTGATGTGGTTGGCCAGCAGTCCTTCCTTGATGGAGCGGATGACCGGGATGCCGGCGCAGACGGCCGCCTCGTAATAGACCTGTCGGTTGACCAGCCGGGCCGCCTCGAATATCTCGCGGCCGTGATGGGCCAGGACGGCCTTGTTGGCCGTGACCACGTCCTTACCGGCCTTCAATGACTTTATGATGTAAGCACGGGCCGGGTCCAGGCCGCCGATGAGTTCAACCACGATATCAATGCTGTCGTCCCCCAGGATGCGGTTGATGTCTTTGGTCAGGCCGGGCGCCTTGACCGCTCTCTTGTCGGCCGGGTTCCTGACCAGCGTATGCTTGATGACCAGTTTCAGGCCGGTGCGCCGCTCTATGAAGTCCCGTTGCTGGTTGAGGAGCTTGACCAGTCCGGTGCCGACCTGTCCGCAGCCGAGGAGACCGATGCTAATGTTTTTGCTCATATAATCAAAAATGACTAATGTCTAAATCCTAATGACGAATCAATTATCAAAATCCGAATGCCTAAATTAGTCATTAGGTATTCGTCATTCTTTCGTCATTCGTCATTAGGCATTAGTGCTTTTTCAAAGCCTGCTTTAAATCATCAATAAGGTCTTGAACGTTTTCTATACCGATTGATAATCGGATGAGGTTGTCATAAATCCCGATTTTATGCCTGACCTCGGGCGGCATTGAGGCGTGCGTCATGGACGGCGGATGGTTAATCAGCGAACAGGTCGAGCCGAGGCTTTCGGCCAGCGCGAATATTTTGGTGGATGCGGCAATCTTCTTGGTCCTGGCCACGTTGCCCTTGACCTCGAACGAGACCATCCCGCCGAAGTCCTTCATCTGTTTCCTGGCGATACTATGGCCCGGATGGCTGGGCAGTCCCGGATAATAGACCCGTTTAACCTTGGGATGTTTGGATAAGAATCTGGCCACGGCCTTGGCATTGGCGCAATGTTTCTGCATCCGGAGCGCCAGCGTCTTGGTGCCGCGCAGGGTCAGGAAGCAGTCCAGCGGACCGGGCACGGCCCCGACCGCGTTCTGGTAGAACTTGAGCCGTTCGTATAAGTCCTTGTTATTGGTCAACAGCGCGCCGCCGATGATATCCGAATGGCCGCCCAGGTATTTGGTGGTGCTGTGCAGGACGATATCCGCACCCAGTTCCAGCGGCAGCTGCAAATACGGAGTGGCAAAGGTGTTGTCCACCACGCTCAAGAGTTTATGCTTTTTAGCGATGGCGATGGCGCCTTTCAGGTCGGTTATCTTCAGGAGCGGATTGGACGGCGTCTCCAGCCAGAGCACCTTGGTGTTCGGCCTGATGGCCTGCCTGATGTTATTGAGGTCGGTCGCATCCACGAAGTCAAAGTCCAGTCCGTAGTTGACGAACAGTTTGGTGAATATCCTGTAGGTGCCGCCGTAGAGGTCGTTGGCCGAGACAACATGGTCGCCGCTTTTGAGCAGGTTCATCACGGTATTGACCGCGGCCAGCCCGCTGGCAAATGCCAGCCCGTATTTGGCGCCTTCCAGCGCGGCCAGATTGGTCTCTAATGCCTTACGGGTCGGGTTAGCGGTCCGGGAATATGAAAACCCTTTATGCACGCCGACCGCCTCCTGGGCGTAGGTTGAGGTCTGGTAGATGGGCATCATAATTGCGCCGGTGGTCGGGTCGGGTGGCTGGCCGGAATGGACTGCCTTGGTCTCAAATCTTAATGCCATAATTACCTCCGAACGAAACCACAGATACACACTGATAAACACGGATAATCTGTGTCCATCTGTGCCTGCGGTCTGTGGTTAAGGTTACTTAAAGAATTCGCTATGTATCGCCTTGATGGCCCTGGTCAGCGCATCCCCTTTTTCTTTGATAATAAAGTAATACGCCACCGATGACGCGCCGGCTGAAATCATTTCCACATTAACCGCGGCCGTTGCCACGGCTCCGAAGACCCGGGCGGCCAACCCTTTGGTTTTGACCAGCCCTTCGCCCACGATGCCGATTAAGGCGATATCCTTGACCTTTTCCAGATGCTCAATCACCCGGATATGGGCCTTATGCAGCGCCTGATATGCCAGGTCAAGGTCTTCCTTGGCCAGCAGCAGGTTGATGCAGGTCTGCGAGGTGATGACCGATTTAATATTGATACCGCTCTTGCTGATATGGGAAACGATATCATGGAGCGCGCCGAGTTTATAACCCACCCCGGCGCCGTGGATTTTTAGTACCGCGATATTCTGGTCATAGGCGATGCTTTTGACCACGCCTTTGGTCTCGTAGCCTTTCTTGATGATGGCCGTGCCTTTCTTGGCCGGATTAAAAGTATTGCGGATGATAATCGGGATATCCTTGAGCATGGCCGGTTCGACCATCCGGGGATGTAGGATCTCGGCGCCGAAGTAGGCCAGTTCGGCCGCTTCGTCGTAGGAAAGGACATCCAGCAGGCGGCTGGCCTTTCCCGCATAAGTGCCCCTACGGGATAAACGGGACTGACTGCGGTCTTGGACGATTTCCGGGCTGACGCTCAGGAAACCGTCCACGTCCTTCCAGATTTCCAGCTGCCGGGCATCGAGCGCGTAGGCGATGACCGAGGCGCTGTAGTCGCTGCCGCCCCGGCCGAAGGTGGTGGTCCGGCTTTCGGAATCACAGCCGAAGAATCCGGTCACCAGCGGCGTGACGTCTGATTTGAGCAGCGGCAGGAACAACCGGCGCAGGTTTTTGGTGGCGACCGGCAGTATGACGGTGGCGTTGCCGAAATCGCCGTCCGTTATCATGCCGATGGTATCCGCCTCAAATGGCCGGTTCCGGATGCCGAAGCGCCCCAGCGCGGCGGACATTATCGCCACGGCGAACCGTTCGCCGAAACTCAGTATCAGGTCGCGGCTGCGCGGGCTGATTTCTTCCACATAGCTGACGCCGTAAAGGAAACGTTCCAGCCGGTTGAAGCTGTTGGTCAGCAGGTTGTATACCGTCTGTCGTTCGCCCTTGGCCGGCACGGATTTTTCCAGTAACGACAGGTGTTCGTTCTTTAGCTGGCTGATGAACTTGCGGATGCGGTCTTCTGCTCCTTGCCTCTGACACTCTACCAAGAAATTAGATAATCGGTCGGTCACGCCGGCGAAGGCGGAAAAGACCACCACCCGCAGCTCTTTGGTAGACGAAATAATCCGGGCCACGGTCTTGATGGATGCCACATCCTTGAGACTGGAACCGCCGAATTTAAGGACTTTCATATTTAAGTAAGCGGATTAAACAGATAGAACTGATTCCGTACTTGGGCTGTTAGAGTCCCGCCGAAGCGGGACGAGTTACAGCCCAGTATAGTTGGCAGTAAGTCGTTCCTCCAACTGCCAACTATTAAATCCGCTGAATCAGTTTACTAACAAATTTAGGTAGAGGGGTCAAGAAAACATAAAGAGTTGGGTAGCGGAAAAGATTGACCACGCAGATGATTTATCTATAATCCAAATCTGTGGCCTATAAAACCAGATTGTTACAGGCATTGGATAAGCAACATCTCTGGCATCCGTTCACCCAGATGAGGGATTGGATGGCCGATGATAACCTGATTATAGAGCGGGCCGAGGGGAATTATCTTTATGATACGGACGGCCGCAAATACCTGGACGGCGTCTCGTCGCTCTGGTGCAATGTGCACGGACATCGCAAGAAGCAAATAGATGCGGCCATCAAACAGCAACTGGATAAAATGGCCCATTCCACGATGCTGGGATTGACCCATCCGCCGGCTATAAAACTGGCTGAACAACTGATTAAGATTGCACCGCCCGGACTGACCAGGGTCTTTTATTCCGATAACGGCTCCACGGCGATGGAGATTGCGCTCAAGATGGCCTTCCAGTATTGGCAGCAGACAAGCGACAGGAGACAGGCAACAAGAAAAAAGACCAAGTTCCTAACTTTTGTTAACGCCTATCACGGCGACACCATCGGGTCGGTCAGTTTAGGCGGGATAGACCTGTTCCACGCCACCTATAAGCCGTTATTGTTTGAGACTATTTCTGCGCCAGCGCCGTATTGCTACCGCTGCCCGGACGCACGCAATTGCGAGTTGCAATGCCTGGCCGAGATGGAGCGTTTGATAGAGAAACACCGGAACGAATTGGCCGCGGTGGTGATAGAGCCGTTGATGCAGGGCGCGGCCGGGATGATTAGCCAGCCCAGGGGATTTATCAGGCGTATCCGGCAACTTTGCACTACTCACAATATCCTGATGATAGTAGATGAGGTGGCGACCGGGTTCGGACGAACCGGCCGGATGTTCGCGGTGGAGCACGAGAATGTCGTGCCGGATATTATGGCCGTGGCTAAAGGCATTACCGGCGGTTACCTGCCCCTGGCCGCTACGCTCACCACTGAAAAGGTCTTTAACGGATTCCTGGGCGAATATAAGGATAAGAAGACTTTCTTCCACGGACATACCTATACGGGCAACCCGCTGGCCTGCGCGGCCGCGCTGGCTTCCTTGAAGATATTCCGGGACGAAAAGGTGCTTGAGAAACTCCAACCCAAGATAGCAATAATGCAATCAATCCTCAAATCGTTCTATAAACTCAATAATATAGGCGACATCCGGCAGACCGGATTTATGGCCGGCATAGAACTGGTTAAGAATAGATGGACGCGGGAGTCGTATCCCTACGAAGCGCGGATGGGGCATAAGGTCATATTAGATGCGCGCAGGCCTCGACACCACGGTCGGGACTCCGCTGCGGCTCCGCACGGCGTGATTCTGCGTCCGCTGGGCGATGTGATTGTCCTGATGCCGCCGTTGAGCATAACTATCAGGGAACTGATAGAGTTATTGCATAGCGCTTACCACGCTATAGAAAGCGTCGGGAACCACAGATGAACAGCAAAGCGTCAGATGAACACGGCCAAAAGCGTTTTGTCCAGTTGGTTGAGCCGCTCCAGAAACCGCTCCTTTCATACATTGCCAACATCATCTGGAATAAGAACGACCTTGAGGATGCGCTCCAGAATACCCTGCTGATGGCCTACAAGAAGTTTGGGGAAACCGCAACAAGTAATTTCCGGGAATGGTTGTTCCAGACCGCGACCTATACGGTCTATAATATGAACCGCAAATACGAGGCCTACACGACCAGATTCCGAGCCATCCCGCTCTTTGCGCCCAAAGAGCGGGACGTCGCTGCGGCTCCGCAGATTACAAACGAGATAGCGGATGATATTAAAGATGCGATAAAGAACCTGCCGGAGAACGAGCAAAGCGTTTTCCTGCTTCGGGCGCTGGGCGGGTTTTCGTATGCCGAGATTGCCCGGATACTGGCCATCCCGGCCGGGAGCGTGATGGGTTATTTATCCAGAGCCAGAGCACGACTACGAAAATGCCTAATGACGAAATCTCAATGACGAATGAATTCCCAAATGTCCTAATGACTAAAATCAGAGATTTAGCAGCAACGCATTATTCGTCATTCGTCATTCTTCTTTCACCTTCTCCGTCTTGCAAACCATTGGCTCGTCCACGGTCTTACAGGCGTCAAAATAGAGGTGCCCGTCCCTGACCCTGATGGTAATCTGGTTGAATTCCTTGGCGTCAAAATCTCCCTTGATAATTTGCTCCGAGAGTGGGTCTTCAATAAACCGTTCTATAGAGCGTTTGAGCGGTCTGGCGCCGAAGTCCGGGTTATAGCCCTGCTCTATCAGGAAATCAGCCGCCTCGGGCGTGAGCACCAGCGTGAGTTTACGCTCCCTGAGTCGTTCCTGGACAGATGCTATCTCTATGTTAACAATGTTGCTTAAGTCTCTCTTGGTCAATGACTTGAATACAATCACATCGTCCAGCCGGTTGAGGAATTCCGGCCGGAAATGTTTCTCCACCTCTTTCAGGAGCATCTCCTTCATTCCCTGGTAAGAGGTATCAACCGATGGTTTCTTGAAGCCGAGCGTGGCCTGGTCGCGGATTAGTTCCGCACCGATATTTGATGTCATAATCAGGATGACGTTCTTGAAATCCACATGGCGGCCGAAACTATCGGTCAGCCGGCCTTCCTCCATAATCTGGAGGAGCATATTGAAGACATCGCTATGGGCTTTTTCTATCTCGTCAAGCAAGACAACGGCATAAGGCCGATGCCTGATTTTCTCGGTGAGTTGGCCGCCTTCCTCGTAGCCGACATAGCCGGGCGGCGCGCCTATCAGCCGAGAGACATTATGCTTTTCCATATACTCGGACATATCAATCTGAATCAGGGCGTCTTCGTCGCCGAACATAAACTTGGCCAGCGCCTTGGCCAGCAGGGTCTTGCCGCAGCCGGTCGGGCCGATGAAGACGAACGAGCCGATGGGCCGGCGCGGGTCTTTCATACCGGAACGCGAGCGCCGGATGGCCTTGGCAATGGAATGAATCGCCTCGTCCTGGCTGACCACGCGTTTATGGAGTTCATCCTCCATCTTGAGTAACTTCTCAGTCTCCTTCTTTTCCAGCCGGGAGAGCGGGATGCCGGTCATCCGGGCCACGGTCTCGGAGATGATATTGGCATCCACCACGCCGCTGGTCTCGCCGCTTTTGTTCTTCCAGTCCTTGACGACATTCTCTTTTTCCTGCCGGAGTTTGAGCGCTTTGTCGCGGATATCGGCGGCCCGTTCAAAGTCCTGCTGTTTGATAGCCGCTTCTTTCTCCTTTTCCATAGTCCTGATTTCGTCCTCAAGCCCTTTCAGGTCGGGCGGTTTGACGGTGGACTGGAGCCGGACCCGGGCGCCGGCCTCGTCCAGCACGTCTATGGCCTTGTCGGGCAGAAAGCGGCCCATAATATAGCGGCTGGAAAGTTCCACGCATTCAAAGAGCGCTTCGTCCGTGTAATGGACCCGGTGGTGCGCCTCGTATTTATCGCGCAGGCCTTTAAGAATCTGGAGCGCCTCGTCCTTGGTGGGCGGGTCAACCATAATGGTCTGGAACCGGCGCTCTAAGGCCGCGTCTTTCTCAATATATTTGCGGTATTCGTTGAGCGTGGTGGCGCCGATGCACTGGATTTCACCGCGTGACAGCGCCGGCTTCAGGACGTTTGAGGCGTCAATGGCGCCCTCAGCACCGCCCGCGCCGACCAACGTGTGCAACTCGTCTATGAAAAGAATAATGTTCTTGGCCTTAATCACCTCGTTCATCACGGCCTTGATACGTTCCTCAAACTGGCCGCGGTATTTGGTGCCGGCCACCATCAGGGCCAAATCAAGGATGATGATGCGCCGGTCTTTTAAGAGTTCAGGCACCGTGCCGGAAGTAATATCAATGGCCAGTCCTTCCACGATGGCGGTCTTGCCCACGCCGGCCTCGCCCAGCAGAACCGTGTTGTTCTTGGTCCGGCGGCAGAGGACCTGGGTGAGCCGTTCAATCTCGTTGCGCCGGCCGATGACCGGGTCAAGTTGGTTAGCCGAGGCGAGTTTGGTCAGGTCGCGTCCGAAGGCATCAAGGGCCGGGGTTCTGTTACGTCCGGGCGTAGTTCGGGCGCTGGTCTTGGCGCCGACCGGACTGTTCTCCGGTTCATCCTCAGGTAATAGCGGCGGCATACCCGTCCCTAAGACCTCCATTATCTCGTCCCGGACCTCGTCGGGCTTGACGCCGAGGTTGGCCAGCACCCGGGCGGCAATGCCCTCTTCCTCACGGATTAAGCCTAAAAGCAGGTGCTCGGTGCCGATGTAATCGTGCTTGAGCATAGTGGCCTCTTCGTGTGCGAATTCCAGCGCCTTCTTGGCGCGCGGGGTGAACGGCAACTGGCCGGTGGCGGTCGGACGCGGCTCGTTCTTTATCAGGTTCTCCACCTCCTCGGCCACCTTTTTGAGGTCAACCTCAAGGTTCATCAGGACGCGGGCGGCCACGCCGCTGCCTTCACGGATTAATCCTAACAGGATGTGTTCGGTGCCGATGGCGTCGTGCGAGAGCCGCTGGGCCTCGGCCCGGGCCAGACTCATTACCTTGCGGGCACGGTCGGTGAATTTGTCAAACATAGTGCCTCCTTTTTAAGTAAGCGGATTGAGCGGATTTATCTGATTTAACAGATGATGTGAATCCCGTCCAATCCCGTTGTTATTATATTATCGGTTTAGGTAATCAAACTCTTTACTGAACTCTTGCGAAAAGGGAAACAGACCGCCTAAAAGTGTCATTCCTGCCACGTCATACCGACATGGTGTGACGAAAGCAGGAATCCAGAAAACCGCAATTTGAGTGGATTCCCGCCTACGCGGGAATGACAACGAGGGCGTTTCACAAGAGTTCAATCTTTAGCAAAATATCAGTGTTGAGTCAAGACATTTTTGTTGCATTAGTTTATTTGCCTGATATACTGAACTCTTGCGAAACGCTCCCTCTGTCATTCTGAACGGAGCGAAGCGGAGTGAAGAATCTGCATTTTATGAGGGTTTGGGACGAGATTCTTCGCCCTGCGGGCTCAGAATGACCATGCCATGCCGCATGGCGTGGCACTTTTTGGGTGGTTTATTTCCCATTTCGCAAGAGTTCAGTGATATACTTTAGCGGCAAGACACAAGGCCGTTCGTGCTTTCGTGTTTTCGTGGTAAATTCGGCGATGAAGACAATTGCGATTGCAAATCAGAAAGGCGGGGTGGGCAAGACGACCACCGCGGCGAACCTGGCCTACTTCATCGCACTGGCCGGCCAGCGGGTGCTGTTGATTGACATTGACCCGCAGGCCAATGCGACCAGTTGTCTGAATATTGCGGTCAATCCGCCCTTCGGCACATATCAGGCGCTGATGGACGGACAGGTCAGACCTGAATCAATAACCGGTTATAACTCTAATGCTAATCTAAAGTTGTGGGTAATGCCCAGTTATCAGGGGCTGGCCAATCTGCAGAATAAACTGGCCGGCGAGCCAGCCGGCGGACTCCGACTGAAAAGCGCCCTGGAAAACCTGCCCAAGACCAAAGGCGTTGCGTCGTCTTATGATTACATTCTGATAGACTGTCCGCCTTCTTCCGGCGTCTTCCCGGACAACGCCCTCAATGCGGCGCAGTCGGCGCTCATCCCGATTCAGTGCGAATACTTCGCAATGGAAGGGCTCTCGCAGTTGCTCAATCTGATTGAACAAATCAAGGGCTCAACAAATCCATCCATTTTTATTGAAGGCATTATCCTGACGATGTATAATGCCGATGTGCAATTCAATAAAGAAGTGGCTGATGAAATCCGTAAGCACTTTGGGCAACTGTGTTATAAGACGGTTATCTATAGAGATGTGGCGCTGGCCGAGGCGACCAGCCACGCCCTGCCCATCGGGGAATATGATATAACTTCAATAGGCACGATGAGTTATGTGGAGTTAACACGGGAGATATTGGGCCGACACACCCCTAAATCCCCTCTTGTCGGCGGAGATCCCGCTACTTATAGCGGGAATAGAGGGGACTTATTCCCCTCTTGAGAGGGGTAGGGGTGTGTTAGGAACACGAAGAAAAACACACTATGGTAGAAAAGAAGTTAGGCAGGGGATTAGGGGATTTAATCAGCGGGTTGGGTAAGGCAGTTGGGCCGGTTCCCCCCGCGGATAAACCTGTTCCCCCACCGACCGAACAGCCAGGTCCAAAACCGGCTATAGTGCCGCCATCGGTCCAGACGTCTTCAAAGGATGTCCGGGAGATAAAGTTAGAGTGCATCATTCCGAACCGGTTCCAGCCCAGAAAGACCATAGAGCCTGAGTCGTTTAAGGAGTTAATGGAATCCATCAAGACGGCCGGGGTGTTACAGCCCATTGTGGTGCGACCGGTGGCCGGTAAATCAGATGCCTACGAAATCATTATGGGCGAGCGGCGTTTCCGGGCCTGTCAGGCGCTCAAAAAGGAGACCATCCCGGCCGTACTCAAAGAGGCCAACGACCGCGAGATGCTGGAATGGGCGCTGATAGAAAACACCCACCGCAAGGACCTCAACCCGATTGAGCGGGCGATGGCCTATAAGGAACTGGCCGATACCTTCCAGTTGACCCAGGACGAGGTGGCCAAACGGGTTGGGGCCGACCGGACCACGGTTACAAACTTTATCCGGTTATTGGGACTACCGGCCGAGGTCCAGGAGGATGTTAGACGTCAAACATTCTCGGTCGGGCATGCGATGGCCATATTGGCCGTTCCTGATACGGCCAACCGGCTCAAACTCTGGCGCCAGGCCAAGAACGAAGACCTCTCGGTCAGGCATCTGCGTATCCGGATTGATGCATTTCTACGGCCCAGAGGCGTCGCCACCGGCCCGGTGCCCCAACCGGATATGCTTAAGCACTTCACCGCCCGCACTGACCCCAATCTCAAGGACTTAGAGGACCGGTTCAGGCGTAAGTTCGGCACCCAGGTGACCATTTTCTACGACAAGTTCCAAGACAAAATCCGCAACGGCCAGATTATCATAGATTTTTATAGCCAGGATGACTTCCAGCGCATCCTGGAGATGATTGAAAAGTAGCCGAGGGCATCTGAAAACTGAACTCTTGCGAAATGGGAAATAAACCACCCAAAAAGTGCCACGCCATGCGGCATGGCATGGTCATTCTGAGCCCGTAGGGCGAAGAATCTCGTCCCAAATCCCTGCCTGCCGCGCTCCGCTTGGCGCAGGCAGGCGCAGCGCAGGCAGGCGCATAAAACGGAGATTCTTCACTCCGTCCCGCAATTCTGCGGGACTCCGTTCAGAATGACAAAAGGGGCATTTCGCAAGAGTTCAGTGAAAAGGGAGGTGCGGGGTAGGAATAATAGACATACTCTACACCTCTATTAGACCCTGCCTGCACCTCCATTAGACGCATCCTACACCTCTATTGGAAGTAACCTACACCTCCATTAGACCTATTCTGCACCCCCATTAGAAGTAACCTGCACCACCATTAGACCTAACCTGCGCCTCTATTAGGTGTAATCTGCACCTCTATTAGACGTATTCTGCACCTCTATTAGACCCATTTCACACCTCTACTGGGCGTAATCTACACCTCCAATAGACCTAATCTGCACCTCTATCCTCCCACTATGTGCAGGTCTGAGTGTTGGACGTCAAACATTGCGAGATGCGGGATACGAGATACGGGATACGTGCGTCTTGTATCGTGTATCTGGTATCTCGTGCAACACCATATATAACTTCCGAACTCTTGCGAAATGCCCCTTTTGTCATTCTGAACGGAGTCCCGCTTCAGCGGGACGAAGTGAAGAATCTCCGTTTTATGCGTATTTGGGACGAGATTCTTCGCCCTTCGGGCTCAGAATGACACTCTCCGGGTGGTC
>JACQXL010000217.1 GCA_016208805.1 Planctomycetota bacterium
CAAGAAATCCCGGATTGCCGCGGTGGTGAGCGAACTCCAGCCGTGGTTGGCCCAATATGCCCCCGATGTTAAGATCGGGACTCCGCGGCCGCTCTGCAAAGTGGTGGCGGTTGACCTGACCAACCGGCTTGACCTGTCAAAAGTCAAGGCGGACTTAATGGTGGTCCTGGGCGGCGACGGTTCCATTCTTTCCACGGCCCGGCGGTTGGGTAAAAACCAGATTCCGGTCTTCGGCGTCAACCTGGGCAAGTTCGGCTTCCTGGCCGAATATTCGGTTGAAGACCTGAAATCTTCCATCAAAGAGTTGCTCGGTTCGCCGGTTATATCCAAACGGATGATACTTGAGTGCGAGATAATCAGGGGTAACCCCCCGATGTCACATCGGGGGACTGCGCTGCGGCTGCGTAAAAAAACCGTTTCTTTTATAGCGCTTAATGACGTGGTTATCAGCCGGGGCAGTATTTCACGGATGATTTACCTGAAACTGAAGGTCAACCATAAGGAGGTGACGGTGTTCGGGGCGGATGGCGTGATTATTTCTACGCCGGTCGGCTCCACCGCGCACTCGCTTTCGGCCGGCGGTCCGCTGGTCCATCCGGAAATGCAGGCGTTTGTGATTACGCCGGTGTGCGCCCATACCCTGAGTATGCGCCCGCTGGTCGTGCCGGTTGACCACGAGGTGGAAGTCCAACTGGCCGATGATACCGGTCAGGAGGTGATTCTGACCGTGGACGGGCAGGTGTTTATGTATCTGCATCCCAATAACCGGGTGGTCATCCGCAAGGCCAGGCCGATATTCCGCCTGGTCCGGATAGGCGACCGGACGTTCTACGATACCATCAGGCAGAAACTGAAGTGGGGCGGCCAGCCGCATTCGGAGCGATTTGCCTAAAACTTGACAGTATATTAAGTATTTGTATTATATTGAATACCCCGCCATTCGGCGGGGTCTAAGACCCAGTAACGGTCTACCGACCCTGCGGGTCGGCAGGCCTAACTGGCTCTAAGAAAGGAATTATATATGGAACAGACATTCGTGATGATTAAGCCCGACGGGGTGCAAAGGCAACTGATAGGCCGGATTATCAACCGGTTTGAGTCTAAAGGGCTCAAGGTGGTCGGGCTCAAGATGCTGGTTGTGTCCCAGGCCCAGGCCGAAAGTCTTTATGCAGTGCATAAGAAGAAGTCGTTCTATGCCGGGCTGATGAAGTTCGTTATGTCCGGTCCGGTGGTGACAATGGTAATAGAAGGCATCAGCGCGGTGAATATCTGCCGGAAACTCCTGGGCGCGACATTCGGGCCGGATGCCGAACCCGGCACCATCCGGGGCGATTTCGGCGCCAGCATCAGTTTTAACCTGATTCACGCCTCGGATTCGCTTGAGGCCGCCCGTAAGGAGATGGCCATATTCTTTAAGAAGACCGAACTGGTTTCATACTACCTGGATACGCATAAGTGGGTTTATCATCCGACCGAAGAGAAAGAGATAGAAAAGTAAGGAGGACTGTATGGGTAAGGTATATCAGGGCGAACTGGCTGGTAATAAAAAGAAATTCGGCATCATCGTCAGCCGCTTCAACGAGTTGATTACCAAGAAACTGCTGGAAGGCGCCGAGGATTACCTGGTCCGGCACGGCGTTAAGACAGAAGGCATTGACGTGGTCTGGGTGCCGGGTTCGTTTGAGATACCACTGATTGCCCAGCGCCTGGTCCGGAGCAAGAAATACGATGCGATTATCTGCCTGGGCGCGATTATCAAGGGCGAAACGCCTCACTTTGACTACATCGCCTCGGAATCGGCCAAGGGCATCGCCCAGGTTTCGCTGGCCAACAGCATCCCGATAGAATTCGGCATCATTACGGCCGAAACAGTGGAGCAGGCGATGGAGCGGGCTGGTATCAAGCGCGGTAACAAGGGCGCCCAGGCGGCCGAGGCGGCCCTGGAAATGGCTAACCTCTTTGACCAATTGCCGTAAACCATTCACCACAAAGGCACCAAGGACACAAAGAGGGAACCCCGTTCGGGACTTTGTGTCTTTGTGGTTTAGATAACATGCGTAACCGCACCAGAGCCAGAGAATTTGCACTCCAGTCGCTTTACCAGATGGAGTTGAATACCGAAGCCACGGATTACACGGATTTAGTGACCGCGCCTGCCGATAAAGAAATAATATCTTATGCCGACCAACTCGTTAAAGGCGTCAGGGATAACCAAAAATCTATTGATGACTCCCTGACAAAGACATTGACTAACTGGGATATCAACCGGCTGGATGTAATTGACCGGGCCATTCTTCGGCTGGCCACCTACGAACTTTTCTATGTCAAAGATATACCCAAGGCCGTGGTGATAAACGAGGCGGTGGAACTGGCCAAGAAATACGGCACCAAGGAATCATCCGTCCTGATTAACGGTGTGCTGGATAAAATTAAACCGTAATAGGACGCGGATTTACGCTGATTTTCGCTGTTTATTAAATCCTGATAATCTGCGTCCCGTTTAATATGATATTTAACGGTATATTGTCTAAACTTAAAACCGGTCTGTCCAAAACCCGTTCCATTCTTAATACCGATGTCACGGAACTGCTTCTGGGCCGTAAGATTGACGAGGAGACGCTGGATAGATTGGAAGAGATACTTATCTCGGCCGATATCGGAGTGGAGACCACCACTAAAATTATTGAACATCTCAAGCAGTCGTATAAGGAAGGCAATCTGACTGATTCATCTCAGGTCATAGATTATCTTAAATCCGATTTAAAATCTGCGCTCAACCAGGATAAAGCCGGCGTAAATATCGCCGCAAGCGGGCCGACCGTGATTCTGGTGGTCGGCGTCAACGGCACCGGCAAGACCACGTCTATCGCCAAACTGGCCAACCTGTTCAACAAAGACGGCAAGAAGGTTTTGCTGTGCGCCAGCGATACCTTCAGGGCCGCGGCGATAGAGCAGTTATCGGTCTGGAGCGAACGGCTCGGAGTGGACGTCATCCGGCAGCAGAGCGGTGCGGACCCGGCCGCGGTGGCCTTTGATGCGGCTGAGGCGGCGCTGGCCCGAAAGACCGATATCCTGATTGTGGATACGGCCGGCCGGCTACATACCAAGACGAATCTTATGAATGAACTGGGTAAGATAAAGAATGTCTTGAACCGTAAGATTCCCGGCGCACCGCACGAGACGCTCCTGGTCCTGGATGCCACTACCGGCCAGAACGGGATTATGCAGGCCAAGGTGTTCCACCAGGCCACGCCGCTGACCGGCATCTTCCTGGCTAAACTTGACGGCACGGCCAAAGGTGGTATAATCATTGCTATAAAGAAACAACTTGCTCTGCCGGTCAAGTTTGTCGGCATCGGCGAGAAACTGGACGATATTGAGCCGTTTGACGGCGGCAAATTCGTGGATGCGCTGTTTGATTAGTAAACCGATTAAACAGATTTATGCAGAATACATCAGATTGGAAGGCGCAGATAGCGGATAGAATCACCGAATTAAAGCAGACCCTCCATAAACTGGAGTCCCATTTTTATAAGGTGGATTCTATGTTACCGCCGGAGCCGGATAACCCGCATAAAAAACTGGGCCGGCTGGAAGGGCTTGATAGAGTGGTCTTCATTACGCCTTATGTCCTGAGACGGCTCGGGGCAGATATTAACAATGCGCAAATTGACGACGCCATCGGCCAGGCGGTGCTGGAAGTATTGAACGGGCTTGAGTCCGGTCTTAAGGGCGCGGTGGCCTGGATTATAGACGATAAAATACAGGATGCGGTAAAACTGACCGATGTGATTCCGCAATTGGCGCGGAAATATACGGACCATCCGCCCGCATTCAAAGGCAGGTTCTTCCGTGACTTCCTGCGTATTGCGCCGGATTTCAAACTGATGCTCTGGTTATCAGAGTATCTGGAGGGTATCCCGCAAAGCGCAGTAAACGGTACCATCCGCCGCCAGCGGCCGAAACTGCCGGAAATGGATGACTACAACTCAGCCGAGAGTTGGTTTAATTATTATAAGAAGGAAGCCCAGTTTGAGGAAGTCATCATCGCCCTGATAGACAAGGAAGGGCTGACCGAAGAGAGTCTTCAAAAAGGGTCAAAACTGATGAGGCAGGAATACGACGAGATAAACCGGGCCGGCCAGCAGTTCGTGGAATATTACCAGCAGATAGAGACCCGCGGCGCGGTATTTGACGATGAAAACCCCGAGGCGTTCCTGGACCTGTCCGAGATACCCGAATTAGAGAATGATGACGAGGGCGAACCGACATCATATGCCGACAGCGAATCACCGGAACCCTGGGCCCGGTCATTGCCGCAGATAAACGACTGGAACAAGCATATCCGGGAGCAGGATTACGAAGATGACGATGAGGATGAAGATTTTGAGTCTGACCCGGTCTATAAGATACTCAAGCCCTTTGTGCATAATATTCTTTCCACCCTGCGCCGGGAATTTGATAAACAGGCACGCAAGTCAAGCGAGCCCGTCCGGGCGCCGATAGATGATTACGTGGCGATACTGGCCCTGAAATCGCACGCCCGGGTGGCCTCGCATCGGGTCTGGGTTAACATGGCCAAGAACCCGGCGCCCCGCTACGGCGTCTATATGTTCGCAATGGAATGCCTGGCCCAGATTGGCCAGGCAACAGAAAAATTTCCGCGTCCTTATCTTAAACAAATTGCAATTGATGCCGTAAAAGTCAGGGAACGGATTGCGAAATTGGTGCCGAAATAGAATTGCATATTATGAACAGGGCTGTTTTCCTTGACCGTGACGGGACGCTGATTAAACCGACGCGTCCGCGCCGGATTAACACACGTTTCGGTAAGGTATTCAACGACTGTGTGATTAAGCCATCGGAAATCAGGTTATGTAGCGGCGTGATAAGCGGGCTTAAACGCTTGCAAGCGGCCGGTTATATACTTGTTATAATAACTAACCAATCTGTGGTGGCCCGGGGCGTGATTACCGAACGACAACTGCGCCATATCCATAGGCGGATTGTCAGGATATTAGGGAATCGGGGAATCAGGATATCGGGAGTTTATTACTGCCCGCACCATCCGGAAGGGTTGGTCAAGAGGTACCGCCGGAAATGCAGGTGCCGTAAACCCGCGCCGGGATTGATATTGCGGGCGGCTAGGGCGCACCGGATTAACCTGAAACATTCTTTCCTCATCGGCGATTCGGCCAAGGATATCAAGGCCGCCAGAAACGCCGGTGTTAAAGGTATAAAGGTAACCAAGAAAAACGGATTTGCGAAGGCCGTGGATAAAATTATATGACTAAGCCCTTAGTGCTGTTGATAATGGATGGTTGGGGGATTAACCCGAAGACCGAGGGCAAGGCCGCAGCCAGTCCCGCACTAATGCGGGGTAACGCCATTAAGCTGGCCCGGACTCCGAATCTTTCCAAGTTAGAAAAAGAATATCCGTATACGCAATTATCCGCTTCAGGTCTTGATGTCGGCCTGCCCGAAGGGCTGATGGGTAATTCCGAGGTGGGACACCTCAACCTCGGCGCCAGGCGGGTGGTC
>JACQXL010000073.1 GCA_016208805.1 Planctomycetota bacterium
ATTCTGAACGGAGTCCCGCTTCAGCGGGACGAAGTGAAGAATCTCCGTTTTATGCGTATTTGGGACGAGATTCTTCGCCCTTCGGGCTCAGAATGACACTCTCCGGGTGGTCTTTTTCCCATTTCGCAAGAGTTCAGTAACTTGTTAATTTACAATGAGTTATATAAAGTTGCGCCTAGTTCACCTTTACCCAAACGACCGGCCAGGCCCAGAGGACGTCCGTTTCCCGGACCATCAGCGGCTCAAACCGGGGGTTAAAGAAGCGCAGGACTGCCATATCGCCGTCCAAACGGTTGAGTTCGGCCAGATAGGTGCGAAAGTCGGACAGGGTCAGCAGGATAATATCGCCGAGGTAGGGTTGTTTCTGGGGTGAGATGACAAAGAACGCACCAGGCCGGAAGGGCGGATAGAGGGCATCGTCCTGGAGCCGGATGCCAAAGGCGTCCGGGTCGGTCAGTCCAGCTACAGCAGGGTAGTTCTCAGATGCCTGGGTCTGGCGCCAGCCGGGTGCGCCGAACTGGTTATTAACCGTTCCGCCGGAAGTGATGGCAAAGACCGGGATAAGGGGAGTCGGTCGGTCTCCCCCGACATAACTCGGGGTCGGCTGGTCTTCCGGTCTTCCGGTCTGACCATCTGGCTGGTCCTCTCCCGCCATAAGTGGCGGGATCTCCACCGACTGATGTATCAGGTTTATCAGGTCTTGAACCGGCACCTGTAAGAGTTCAGACAGTGATTTAAGTTTGTCGTTATCAATCTTGCTGGGGTAGCGGCCGTTGAGGAGGTCAACTAGGTAACTATAGTTTATGGAGAGTTTCTCAGCCAGGACCTTCTTGGGGATGCCGCTCTTGATGCGGAGGTCTTCTATGATTTCCCAGGGGTATTTTGGTTTTTGCTCTTCCATAACCACAGATGAACACAGATAAACACAGATATTTCCGGATAATTTATCAGGGTTAATCCGTGTTTATCTGTGGTTTCATTAAATACGGATTTTTTCCAAATAATATTCAAGAATTATTCGTAGATATCCGATATAATAGTAACTCGTATTCTACATTAATAGCCGTAGAGTACCCCGCCATACGGCGGGGCAGGCACGGATTTATACGAACAACTTACAATGATTACGGATGAAGTCAAGAAAATATACAGAGTTTCTGAAGTTTTATGGCAAATTACAGAAATAGTGATATAGTTATAATGGGGAAAAATACGGATTCCCTACGGGATTCACATAATGTTGATCCCGCAAGGGATACCGGATGCGCGATGCGGGATATGAGATGTGAGAACCCATATCGCACATCCCATATCTCGTATCGCAGTGTATGAGTTACTTTAAGATTTTAGGATTGACGCAGGAGCCGTTTTCCACGAGTCCGGACCCGGTTTTCTTTTACGAGGCCCGGGCGCACAAGACCGCACTGACCAACCTGATTATTGAACTGCGGCTCCGGAGGGGTTTGAACGTGATTTTAGGAGATGTCGGCACGGGCAAGACGACCTTAAGCCGGAAACTGATTCAGGCGCTCTCGGTCCGGGAGGGATTCCTGTTCCATATCATCCTTGACCCGACCTTTGACCCAGCACCTACTTTGGCTGAAGGATCTACTTTAGCGTCTTGCCCTTATGCCAAAGTGGGTGCTGGGGAGTTTCTGTTCCTGTCATCTATGGTTCGGACATTCGGGATAGAGGTTGGGCCGAATGCCACTGTTTTAGACCTCAAGGAGGCGCTTAAGGCGTTCCTGTTTAAGACCGGCGTGGAAGAGCGCAAGACCCTGGTGTTGATTATAGATGAAGCCCAGAAATTGACCGAGCCGGCGCTGGAAGTCCTGCGCATCCTGTTGAACTATGAAACCAATGAGTACAAACTCCTGCAATTAGTGCTATTGGGGCAGTTGGAACTGTATTCCCGGATTATTACCATCCCGAACCTGACGGACCGGATAAGTTTCAAATACACCCTGAACCCGCTGGACGAGGACGAGACCCGGGAGATGATAGATTTCCGTCTGCGCCAGGCGGGATATCAGGCCAGAAGCGGGTTGTTTACGGCCGGCGCGGTCAAGGAGATACACCATCACACCAAGGGCTATCCGCGCCAGGTGGCGCTTTTGTGCCACCAGGCGCTTAAACAGGCGATAATGAAAACCAGGTCAGTGGTAGATGACAAGATGGTCAAGGATGTTATCCATGAGGAGGTAAGAAACGGGTGGTCGGTGCAAACCCCGCCAAAGGCCGCATCGACTCAAATGAAATGACGAATGTCTAATGACGAATGACGAAATAATGACTAAATGCTCAAATGCCGAAATTTAGGCATTAGGTCATTCGGTATTCTTTCGTCATTAGGGTTTAAACATTAGTCATTGTTTCGGATTTAGATATTCGGATTTCGTATTTAAGGAGATAGTGGATGGCAGGACCTGATACCACCAAAGACGGTCTGACCCCGGAAGAGCAGTTATTACGTATCATAGAGTCAGACAGTCCCGCTAATAAGCAGTCCCGACACGGTGGTGTCGGGACTGCGGCTCAACAAAATCCGGCGGTATCAACTGATGCCACCTTAATTGAGGGGCTTCAGATAAAGGAGTCGCCCCGAACCGGACTGGTTAAGTCGCTGGGCGCGGTGTTAGGACGGTCGTTGGCCGGCCGTTCGGCGCTTAAGGTGGTCAACCGGTTGTTGATGGTGGCGCTATTGGGGCTGGCCGGCTATCTGGCCTGGGACGTGTCCGGAACGGGCCAGGGTAATGCCGCACAAATCCCGAATACAGGCGGCGAGATAGTTGTGCCGGATATCCCGGCCCAGCCGCCCATTGACGAGGTGATTAAAGAGGTGGACCGACGTAATATCTTCCGGCCGGTTGAGGTCAAGATAATTGAAACCGCTACCGGACCGACCACGCCGACCGCCACCGCGACCGGGCCGACCGTCGTTGAGGTAAAATCACCCCTTACCGAAATCATCAAAAACTTCCGGCTGATCGGAATTATGTGGTCGGCTGAAAAGCCGGTGGCCATTATTGAGGATAAGTCCTTGAATAACCAGACCCATTGCGTGGCCAAGGACGAGGAAATCTTCTCCCGGGACCAGGCCAACGCCACCCGGGAGGTGAAGATAATTATCAAGGAAATCGCCAAAGACAAGGTGATTCTCCAGTTTGAGGACGAGGAAAAGGAATTAAGGGGGGAGACAAAATGGTAACCACAGATAAATCACACCATGTCGGTATGACGTGGCACAGATGGACACGGATAACACTGATATTGTTAGGGGTTCTCTGCGTGCTCGGCGTCTCTGCGGTGCGGACGGATTACCTGGCTGAAGAGAAGGTCGTGAAAGAGGCGGCGGCTCCGCCCGTAGTTAAGTTAGACCCGATTCAGGAAGGGTCGGTGGAGATCCCGCCACTTATGGCGGGGTTGAGCAAGACCTTTTCGCCCCAGGTCAAAGAGGCCAATATCCGCGATGTCCTCTGGTCGCTTAAGAAAATCGGCAACCTTAATATCGTCACCACCAAAGAGGTGTCCGGCACGGTAACATTGTTTTTAGAGAATGTCACCATCGGCGATGCCCTGGAAATCATCCTGATTACCAACGGTCTGGCCAGGGAAATCAAGGGCAATATCATCAATATTATGACCGAGACCCAGTACCAGGCGCTCTACGGCGACCCGTATAATAACAAACGGGTGATTCAGACCTTCAAACTCCAGTATGCCCGCCCGCGCAAGGTGTCCGCTTTCCTTGAGAAAATCAAGACCAGCGGCGGCTCTATCATTCCGGACGACGGCAGCGGCACCCTCATCGTCATAGACGTCCCGGATAAAATCAACCTCTTAGCCGAGTCCATCAAACGGCTGGATATGCCGACTGAGACCAGGACATTTGAGTTGAAATACGCCGCGGTTGAAGATGTGGAGCCGTCCATCACCAAACTGTTGACGCCGGACTACGGCGAAATCAAGATTGATAAACGGATGAAAAAGTTGATTGTCACGGATTCGCCCAGGAATATGGGTGTCATTGAGAATATGGTCAGGGAATTTGACTCCAAACCCAGGCAGGTGTTGATTGAGGCCAAGATGATACAGGTGATTTTGTCCGAGGAGCATCTGATGGGCATAGACTGGCGCCAGGTATTCTCGGGGTTCTCGTCCCTGGAGAATGTCAAGTTTATGGGTTCGTTTCCGATGGGTACCAAAGATAAGACCTGGCTGGTTCCGGATAAGATTATCAAGGGCGAGGAGACTATTGTTAAGGATGTCGTAAACCGCAACATCCTGCAGGCCCAATTCGGTACCATCGGCCAGACGCATTATCAGGCGGTTCTCCAGGCGCTCCAGGGCTACGGCACCAATAAGGTCATCTCCGCCCCGCGGCTGATTGCCTTCCAGGAAAAGGAATGTGTCTTTGAGGTAAAGACCCAGGAGGCATATACCCAGACGACCGTGACCACATCCCAGGCCACTTCCACCACATCCGAGCAGGTGATGTTCAAGGATGTGGGCGTATTCTTGAGGGTGACGCCGTCCATCAATCAGGATGGTTTTATCACAATGAAGGTGGCGCCTACGGTCAGCCAGGTGACCAAAATCTATGAAACGCCGCAGGGCAATAAGATACCCATTGTAGAAGAGGCGACCACGACCACAACGGTCATTGTCAAAAACGGTGTCTGTATTGTCATCGGTGGGCTGATTAAAGACGACAAGTTCCAGCAAAAAATGGGCGTGCCGGTGCTTTCCAGCATCCCGCTCATCGGCGGGCTATTCGGTTCAACCCGCGATTATACCGCCAAGACCGAGACGGTGGTGTTTTTAACGCCGTCCATCGTCACCGGCGAGGCGGATTCATCAGTCATTACCAAGAAAGGCGATTTGGAAGAGAAGGAGTTGAAAGACCTGAAACCTATAAAATAACAGCGTCTAACATAATGAAACCACAGATACATCACACCATGTCGGTATGACGTGGCACAGATGAACACCGATAAATTATACTGGATTATCGGTGTGCATCATAAGACAGTGGAAAACAGGATATGGCCTTTGAACACAAAGAAATAATCCACGAAATACTCAATGCGTCGTTTGAGGTTCATAATACTTTAGGATGCGGATTTTTAGAAAAGGTTTACGGAAAAGCCCTCTTATATGAACTGAGGCGAAGAGGGTTAAAAGTAGAAGCACAAAAGGAGATAAAGGTTTATTACAAGAAAGTTGAGGTGGGTAATTATATCGCAGATATGATCGTTGATGGGAAGGTAATAATAGAATTGAAAACTGTTGAAGAAGTGGTTAAAATCCACGAAGCCCAATTATTAAACTACTTGAAGGCAAGCGGCTATAAAGTAGGACTTATTTTAAACTTCGCTAAGACGAAATTAGAATACAAAAGATTAGTGATGTAAAAGATGAACGCAGATAAAAATCCGTGTTTATCTGTGTGTATCTGTGGTTACAAGGAGGTTAGTTATGAGACTGCGTAATATTCTGGTAATTGTATTTCTTGCCTATGTGCTCGGGGTTAACATCCTGGCCTTTGTCTTTATGACCTCGGCCTCGTCGGCCAAGGCGAAGATAGCGGACAAAGACCGGGAGGTGCAGGCGGAAAAGACCCGGCACGAGCAGTCCGAGCAGAAACTGCTGGCCGAGAACAGTCAACTGGCCGAGAAACTGGCCTTGATACAGGATGACCGGAACAGCGATAAAAAGACCTATGAAGGGTCGGTGACCCAGGCCGAGAAACTAACCCGTGAGGTTGCCTCATTAAAGAAAGACTTGGAAACGGCCAAGGCCGAGGCCAAGAAGGCGATGGAAGAAAATATCAGCCTGCAGGCCGAGCTCACTGCCAAGAAAGACGATCTCATCAGGAAGACCCAGTCGGAATTGAGGAGTAGTTTTGAAATAGAAAAGGCCAAACTCCGTAAGGAGCGCGATGATGCCAAAGAGATAACCGAGCGGACCCAGAACGAGCGCGATACCTTCCGGGCCGAACTCCAGCGCACTAAACAGGAGTTATCAGGCCTGCGGGACGAGAAACCGGCCCTGGAGCGTAAAATCACGACACTGGAAAAACAGGCCCGCAACGAGATGGACGAGAAGAACAAACTGACCGAGCAACTACGCGATGAACGGGCCAAGACCAATAACCTGACCACCCAGAATGCGGCACTGACCGCCACCAATAATAAACAGGCCGACCAGATTAAGAACAACGAGAGCCAGATTGCACTGCTGACCAGACAGTCCCGCGATATGCGGGACTCGGCTGCGGCTGCGCAGAAGGATGCGACCGAATTGATTTCTACGCTTAAGACGCAGGGGTTGAGCCAGGAAACCCAACTCAAGACCGAGAAAACCGAGAAGGTCAAGTATTACGAGCAGGCCAAGAAACTGGAAGACCAGATTGCCCTGCTGACCAAGGATAAAGAGGCGTTGGAGAAGACGGTGGCCCGGCTGAATAAAGAGGCCGCGGAAGACAAGGCGGCTGCCAAGAAGCAGGAAGCGGATGCCAATAAAAAGATTGCGGAATGCGGAGTGCGGAATGCGGATTTAGAAGAGAAACTGGCCAAGAGCGAGGAGCGAGGCGCCAAGTCAGACGCGCGCGTAGCGAATTTAGAGAAGCAAGTAACCGATGCCAATAAGCGGAATGCGGATTGCGGATTGTCCCTCGTTGCTCGGGATAAACGGATTGCGGATTTAGAGAAGCAAAACGTCCAGGCAAAGGATGAAATCACTACCGCACTCAAGGAGATAGCCGGTTTGCGGGCTGATAAAAATACCCTGCTGGCCGAGAAAAACCTGGCCCAGAAGGAGTCGGCCGGTCTCTCCCGCAGTATGCGGGACTCCGCTGCGGCTGCGCAGAAAGAGTTATCTAATGTAAGGGCGCAATTTTCGGAGCAATCCGGCGCACATAAAAAGGCGTTAGACGAACAGGAAGGCAAACTCAAAGAAGCCAACTCCATAAATGCGGAATGCGGATTGCGGATTGCGGATTTGGGAAAACAGTTAGATGATGCCAATAAGCGGAATGCGGATTGCGGATTGTCCCTCGTTGCTCGGGATAAACAGATTGCGGATTTAGAGAAGCAAAACGTCCAGGCAAAGGATGAAATCACTACCGCACTCAAGAAAGTGGCCGGTTTAACCAATGATAAAAACACCCTGTTAGCCGAAAAGAACCTCTTAGAGAAAGAAGCCACCGGCTTGCGTAAGGAGATAGCCAACGTAAAGACCCAACTCTCGGAGCAGGTTGCCACCGCCAGGAAGTCAGCAGACGAAGCAGAGTCCAGGGTACGTTCCGTGCGGGACGAAGAGACGGCTAAATACAAGAAACTCCAAGCGGATATGGAATCAACCCAAGGTCTGGCCAAGAAAGAAAAGACGGATTTGGAAGAGTCCAATACCGGGCTCCGGAGGGAAAATACCGACCTGAAAGATACGTTGACCAGGCAGAAAAAGGCAATGGAATTGGTCCAGGCCGACGCGGACAAGAACCGGACCGAACTGCGTAAAATAACGGACGCGGCCACAGCGGAGTCCCGTCTATGGCGGGATGACCGTGACAAACTCGCTCGGGATAAGGCGAATCTGGAAGAAACCAAGACGGCTAAAGATGTGGAGATTGCCTCATTAAACGCCAATATCAAGACCCTGGCCGCGTCCAACACAGACGCGCAGAATACCATCCAAAAGATGAAGGACGAAAACGGCAAGATGAAGGAAGACCTGGCCAAGAGCCAACAGCAAATAACCAAGAGCGCCGAGCAAACAGCCAAATTGTATCAGGTCGGCTCGGCCAAGGATGCTGAAATTGCCGCGCTTAATGCCGAATTGACCAAGATAAAAGATGAGAACGGAAAGATGTCCCTGCGGGAGGCCGCGCTCAAAGACGATTTAGCCAAGAGCGAAAAGAGCAACTCCACATTGCAGGCCGACCTGAAGAATCGGACGCAGATAAACGCAGATTTACAGGATAAATTGACCAAGAGTGAGGAACGAGTAGCGATGAGCGCGGGGCAACTGGCCAAGGTAGAGGGGAGCAACTCCAAGAGCAAAGAGCAAATTGCCAAACTGGAAGAGTCCAAAACCGCCAGGGATAAAGAGGTCGTTTCGCTCAATGCCGAACTCGGAAAGATGAAAGATGAAAGCGGAAAGATGAAAGAAGACCTGGCGAAAAGTCAACAGCAAATAGCCAAGAGTGAGGAGCAGATAACCAATCTTAAGTCCCAGATATCAAGTTTGCAGGTGCAAAACACTTCACTGAATAAGCAACTTACGGAACTGGGCAACGATAGTCGTAAGCAGACGACCGACCTGACCGACCGCCTGCGTAAGGAAACCATTGCCAAAGAAGAAATGGTCACCCAGTACCGTTTTGCCACGGACAAGATTTCCCTGATGGAGAAAGAGGTCAAGCGGCTGGAAGGGATAAATCAGACCGCAGAAAAGAACTATTATGCGGCCGAGAAGGAGCGCAAACAGGTTGAGACCGAAAGGGCCAAGTTGGCAGACGATGTAAAGAAGTCGGACGACCAGCGAGCCAAGGCCAAGGAACAAATCGCCGGTCTGCAGGATACCATTGCCAAGGTGAAAGATGACAGGGATAAGATGTTGGCGGAAAAAACCAGCGCCGAGGGATTAGCAAGCAAGACGGCTAAATCTATGGAAGAACAGACCGCCAAGACGGCTCAGACCGTGGCCGGGCTGGAATCGCAGATTGCCGCCCTCAAGACCCAGGTAGCCGATGCCGCCAAAGAGGCCAAGGATAAGGCCCAGGAAGCCGCCAAGGCCAGGGATGAAAGAGACAAGGCCAAGGAGGATGCCACGCGGGTAACCAAAGAAAACACGGCTTTCAGGGATAAGAACGACCAGGTGTTATTGGACATCTCGGCGCTCCAGAATAAGATTAAGGCCCAGGAATACGAACTGAACGAGGTCATCCGCAAGGAGCGGGCGGACAAATTCACCGCGGTCAACGACCTCAATACGGCCAAGGGGACCATCCAGACCCTGACCTGGCAGAACTCGGAACTGACGGCCAAGGTAGATAATGCCACTAAAGCCGAGGCGACCCTGAAGGCACAATTGAAGAACCTGGATTCTGATATGCAGGCGGTGATTAAGCAGGAACGGGACGCCAAGAACGCCCTGTCCGCCAAATTGGACGAGTCCGAGGCCAAGGTTAACGGGTTGATTAAAATAGAGACGGATTTAAGGCAGAGGAATGCCGCCCTGGATAAGGAGATTGTTGCCTTGAAAACCGGTATGGAGCAGAAAATTGCCGATACGATGAAACAGCGCGAGGCCGAGTATATCAACCAACTCAAGGAGGCCAGGGAGAAAATCAAGTATATGGAAGAGACGATGACCAAGGAGCGTTCGTCCTTCCATTATAACTTGGGTATTGCCTATACCCGGAGCCGGTTGTTTGACGATGCCGTGCGCGAGTATCAGCAGGCCCTGACGCTGACACCCAAAGAACCGGCCATTTATTACAATATGGGCGTTCTCTATGACGAGTATTTAGACGAGCCGTCCAAGGCCATCTCGGCCTATACCAAATACCTGGAATATGCGCCGCCCGATGCGGCCGACCGGGATAAGGTTAATAAATGGATAGAGAGTTGCCAGAAACGGATAAAAGAGCCCAAGGGGGGATTTAATAGGTGAGCGACGTTATACGAAACCACAGACCGCAGGCACAGATAGACACAGATACGATGAATTATGGGGGTAATGGGCATCCCCAGAGGTTTCGGGGACATCCCTACGAGTTAGGGGGAACTCCCCCCGAGTTAGGGGGAACTCCCCCCGAGTCAGGGGGAACTCCCCCCGAGTTAGGGGGAACTCCCCCCGAGTCAGGAGGGCTTCCCTATGAGTTATAGGGACTTCCTTCTATTTCCGGATAAATACGGATGTAATCCGTGAAATCCGTGGCTGGGACTCCAGAAAAATCCGTGTTACGAAAAGGTAACAAATGTTACGATATCGTAACAGAACCACCTGTAAACGGATTAAACGGATTGAGCGGATAAGATTTATTTACCACCGGGAAAACCCTGTAAAATCTGCTAAATCCGTTAAATCCGCTTACTAAAGCGAAAAAATCCGTGTAATCCGTGGCTGGCTGGCACGGGTTTTGCATATATGTAGTTCATGAGAAATGAGCCACAGATTAAGTTAGGTGGCTGGCGAGCCGTTAAGTTCATCGGGCTTGCGGCCGGTATCGTCTTTATTGCCTTCCTGCTTGCCTATACGGCCAGCCAGAACTGGCATTTCGTTGACCCGGCCACGGACTATGTGCTTGATTCAACCACGGACACCATTTCCGGATTGCCCAATATAGAACTGGTCACCCCCTCTTCCATAGCCCGGCTGACTCTGCATCCGGGCCGGACCTATACGGCCGAGACCAAGAGCGGCGGGGACTATAACTTTGATAGCGGTCTATACGGGTCATATCTAACTGCAACCGTCCCGGAGAAGGTTGTCCGGCTGGCTAACTCCGCTAACGGTGGCTACGGCAACTTTGACCCGGCGGCCGGGCTGGCCAGCGGGTCGTTCCTGTCCCGGATATTTGACTCCACCGTAGCCGGCTCAAACTGGACCAATATCGGCTGGACGGATAAGCGGTCTGAGACGGCTGAGGCATCGGCGGCCCTGACCGCGACTATTTCCGCCCTCTATCGTTTCAACACGGCACCGGGCATTATAGCCGATTCCGGCACTTATGCCAATACGTTGGCTAACAGCGGCGCGGCGCTCAGCGGGGTCCAGCCGAATGACGCCAACGGCGAGGGGTTGTATAACCAGTCTGGCTATTTTAACGGCGCCAGTTATCTTTCAAGGGCAGACGCCGGCTCAACAAATCTTAACTTCGGACAGGATAGTTTTTCAATGGAATGCTGGGTCAAGACCAGTATGACCGGCAAAGGTCCGATAATAAATAAACGGGCCGCCGTAATTACAGGCACCCTGGGATGGGAAATCGGGTTGAACTATGATGACACACCGGCAAATGCCGGCAAGCCCTATTTAGCCATTATCTTGCAGGACTATGACGTTGAATTGTCACAGGCGGCCAATTTCCCCCAGTATCTTTCGGCCGGCAGGCCGGTTAACGATAACCAGTGGCACCATATCGCGGCCTATCGCCAGATAGACCAGATAGCGATATATGTGGACGGTATCTTTCAAGGCAAGTCAGGGCTGGATAACCCGGCCGCTAACGTAAATAATGCCGCCACAATGTATATCGGCTGGGCGACTGAAACTTATGAAGGAACAACAACGAATTACTATTATACCGGTAAACTGGACGAATTAATCCTCTATAAAGGCAGGGTGTTGACAGAATCAGAGATTTTCAGTCGTTATGAACGGGGTTTAGGCGTGAAATTCAGGGTCAGGGCGAGCGATACGGCCACATCCGGCTGGACGGATGCGGTGCCGGCCTGGTCAGGCGAGATTATCAATTCATCTACAACGCCATCAAGCGTAACCACGGTCAGCGGCCGGTATTTCCAGTATCAGGCGGTATTAGAAAGCCGCAACCGCGGCGCCACGCCGATGCTGACCCAGGTGGCAGTTTCCGGCCCGGCCAGTCCGGCCGATAAGACTGATGACGGCTCACAATCGGTAGAGTTTGACCCGGAGCAGATATATACGAATCCGTGGGGGACGAGCAGACGTACGATGACGGTCTATCGGACGGACTATATAAGTGTAAAGCCGAGGACGGACCTAACCGCGGCCCGGGCCGGCACGGAAGATGGCATCACGGCTTTGTGGCGGTTGGAAGGCAATACTACTGATTTAGCCGGAGGTGATAATCCGGCCATTCTTATGAATAGCCCGGTCTACAGCACGACCGTAGTGGCGCTCAGTCCGTCCAACACTAATTCTATCCAGTTGGATGGGGTGAATCAGTATCTGACCGCGGCGCATAGCGCCAATATCGCCTTTAAGTATGACCATACACTAGAGGCCTGGATATATCCGACTGTTGCCCTTGATGCCTCGGGCTTGCCTTCTCAACTGGCGCCGGCAATGACTATTTTGGACAAAGGCGGCTATAAGGTATGGTGGGATAACAAATCGGGCAAGATGCTCTATGAACTGCAGGATGTGACGGCAAAGGGGGTATGGCAGAAGGATAATCTGTTTAAGAATGCTACGGCCAATTTCCAGTCCGCCACGCCGTATTTTTCAGAGTTGATACAGTGTATGGCGGTCTATCGGGGTAAACTATATGTTGGGGTATCAGGCAATTTTGTTGCGACGACTACTACTAATGGTGAGGCAAGAATTTATGTCTATGACGGCAAGACATGGGAATTAGCATATGACCCAGTTCCATTAGGTGCATTATTAGACTATGAACGAGTGCTATGTATGACAGTTGCTTATGATAGACTATACTGCGGATTAGGGATTACTATTGATGATGGTGACCTTGCCATATTTGATGGCACAAATTGGACTATGAATTATGGACTTGATGCTGCAGATTACGAAGGTGTTTATTCGCTGGGTACCTGGAAGGACGGCGGGACAGAGTATCTCTATGCGGGAGTAGGGTATAGCGGTAACGATGCTGATGTATATTATATTAACAGCGCCGGCACCTGGACACAGGTTGCAAATAACTTGGGCAATGATGATGCCGTAACAAGTTTGTATGTATTTAAGAATAAACTCTATATCGGGACAGGACTTGATAGAGATGAGGCAATTGTCTATCGTTATGATACGCCGCCTACTGTAGCGACTGCACCGGTCACGGTTTATAACCCGTCTGCCACCGAGGCGTTAGAGAATGTGCAGTGTATGACCGAATATAATGGTAAGATATATGTGGGGTTTGACGGCAATGCGGCCGGCGATGCGGACTACGCAGTCTCTGACTCGGGCGATTCCGGCACCTGGACGCTCTATAAATATAACCAGATTGGCGGGGTCGGCACGTTTGAGGGTATCTATACGATGTTCACCTATGACGGCAAGTTATATGCCGGGTTAGGCACATCAGCCGGTGATTGCCAACTCTGGTATACGACAGATGGAACCGGTTGGACGCGCGATGATGACCTGTATGGGATTGCCGGCGGATACCGGACCATCAAGAGTCAGGCCGAATATATGGGCAGATTATATTTAGG
Source organism: Planctomycetota bacterium (assembly GCA_016208805.1). Classification (GTDB taxonomy): domain Bacteria; phylum Planctomycetota; class MHYJ01; order JACQXL01; family JACQXL01; genus JACQXL01. The sequence continues at coordinate 13,170 of JACQXL010000073.1, forward strand.
GTTCGGCAGCGCCCTCTATAACGCAACCACTTCTATTGCTATCACGGCCGGCGAACCATATGACCTATTCTATCTCCAGAGCAAGGGTTATATCGCTTCTACGATGAATTCGTTCAACGTCAATACCTGGTATCATATTCAGGCGGCCTATGACCGCTCTGTTAACAGAAAGATGTATTTGCGGATTTCCGACACGGGCGGACTGATAGAAGAAAACACGGTTCGGGCAAATATGATATTAAATGCGTCGTCCGTGCCGTTGTATATCGGCGCCGACCGGCAATACGGCAGGTATTTCAGGGGGTTAATAGACGAGGTCGGGCTGTTTAATACGGCCTATATCGGCGCTCATCAGGGGCCGGCCTATTACGAATCGGGCGAGATTGCCGCGCCCAATAACGGTTATGTCAGATGGAATAATATCGCCTGGGGCGAGCAGGAACGATATGGTGATGAACTGACGGCTGAATCAGGTGTGGAGATGGCCGGTCTCTGGCACCTGAATAATAACACCATAGACGAGTTCGGTAGCACGACCGACCCGGCAAATACCCTGCTTGATTTTACTGCCGGGGCCAAGTTCGGGGGTTATGCGGGTTGGTTTAACGGGACAAATAATAAGATAGCCGTGTGGGATGGCGCGGCGTATAACTGGACATCAGCCGGGCTGACCGTAGAGGCGTGGGTCAAGAACAGCACGATGTTGCCGCAGTCAATCGTGGCCAAGGGCGCCGGCACGACATTAGAATTCCGGCTCTATATAGAAAACGATTACCGGCCGGCCTTCTGGGTATCAAGTGGTGGCTCAGGTAAATCACCACTTGCCTACGGGCCTGTTGCCCGAACAGTTACGGATAATAGGTGGCATCATATTGTCGGGGTCTATGACGGCACATCGGTTAAGGTCTTTGTGGACGGTGAGTCGGGAGGTTCCGTTAGTTATAGCGGCACGGTCTATAACGGCGCTGATGCGGTATGGATTGGCTCCGACCAGGAAGGTGAGTGGTATTATACCGGCGTGATAGACGAGGTGGCCATATATCGGAGGCCGTTACAATCTGCCGAGGTTCTATCCAGATACCAGAAGGGCGTTACTTCTCTTAAGTTGAGGGTAAGTGTACGGGACGGGGGCGGTTACGGCTCGTGGGTCGGGCCGAACGATACGGACAGCGATTTTAAGATAGGCCAGAGTGAAGTAATCAGCGGGACTACAGGGCTGGTCGGGCGGGCTATCAAATACCGGGCTGAGTTCACCACAGCCAACCCCCTCTACCCGGCTCGGTTTGACTTACTTAAACTCGCCCACCAGCCATATTATTCCAACCAGTCGCCCTGGGTAAGTAATTCCAGCGGCTGGGGTTATACCGGATTGGCCGGTTTCTTTGAGACACGGGGAAGCGGCTCGGCAACAGTAGATAATGTCAGATACCAAATCTCGCATCCGGCTAATCCGGCCGAGTGGTGGTGGTATAATGCCGGCTGGCAAATCGCTACTTCATCGGTAATGTCTTCCACCTGGCAGACCATCAATGATAATATTTATACCTTTGACCCTGATGGCGCGCCTCAAAGCGGTAATTTCTATTTCAAGGCATTCCTGGTTTCTAACGGTATAGAATATGTGGCGTTGGACGAGGTCAAGGTGGCAGACCAGTCGGTTACGGTTACCTATCCGAACGGCGGCGAGCAATGGGCATTAGGCGAACAACGGCAGTTCCAGTGGAGCAAGAAAGGGGCGGTGACTGCGGTTAAGATAGAACTGGCCAGAAACGGGCTGGGTGGTTCGTGGGAAGTGATTACCGATACGGTAGATGCCGCGGCTGGGGTCTATACATGGACCGTCACCTCGCCGGTTTCCACGACCTGTTATGCCCGGATAACATCCCTGCAGGATGCCAGCGTCTGGGACACCTCAAATGCTCAATTTGAGATAAAAGAGGTTTCGGGCAAGAGCATAACAATCGGTTCGCCCAGCGCCGGAGATAATTGGATAGCCGAAGACCCGCATTCAATTACATGGACGACATTAGGCGGGGTGGGCAATGTTACCATCCAGTATTCCAAGAGCGGTAATTTTGATGACACTAAAACACTGGTAACCGGCATACCAAATACTACCACAATTTATAACTGGACGCCGGTATCTTCGGATATTTCATCGGCGGCCGGCGGTAAGATAAGAATAATGGAAGACGATGGCTCGCCTACTACCGATTCAAACGCTTTCTTTGTCAAGGCCGGTTTTAATATCACCGTTCCGAATACTTATCCTATTTCCTGGGTGGTGGGTACAAACCAGACGATTCAGTGGTTCACCAAGGGCGATTCCGGCGATGTCAAGTTGGAATATTCCAGAGATGACTTCAATAGTGATATTAATATAATTACGCCGGCTATTTCCAATTCGCCCGGCGCGGGCAGTTATGTCTGGACGCCGATTCCGATTACCACGACCTTAGGCGCGGCGTATAATGTCAAGGTCAGGATTAAAACGCTTGACGCAACCAAACCGCCCGCAGAAGATAAGTCTGATAACGGTTTCAAGATATGCGGCAGTATCACGGTGGGACAGCCCAATGGCGGCGAGACGCTTTATGTCAACGATATGGGTAATGTCATTACCTGGACCAAGGTCGGCAATATCGTCAACTACCAGATAAGGTATTCAACAAACGGCGGGACGTCCTGGCCTTATAATATCGTGGCATCCACCGGCGGTACAGATTTAGGCGGTGGGGTGCGCGGGTTTACCTGGGAGCCCATCCCGGATACCATCTCTCCTGACTGCCGGGTAAAGATTACCGATGCGGACGACGGCCCGTTCTATGAGGTGCTGGATACCTCTAATGCTAATTTCACTATAAAGGGTAAGTTAGCGCTAACTACTCATCCGGGTCAGGCATCGGGTCAGGAATTCGTGATAGATTCAACCACGCCCATCTCGTGGAATACGGTTGGGACAATACCGAATGTGAATGTTTGGTATATAGATGACTTCGGTTCAGTTAAAATCACCGGTCCGATATCCAATACCGGTGGAATTCTCTGGACAATCACGGACGACCTCAATCCCGACCCTAATAGTAATGTAAGGGTCTGGGTGGAGAATGCGGACGATACAACAGTCAAGTCACAATCACTCAATGCCTTCAAAATAAAGGGTGAGATTACGGTGGGTAAACCGGTGGGCGGCGATACCTATCTGGCTTATCACTCGTCTTATCAAACCACGACATATTCCATAACTTGGACAGTTACCGGTTCAATCCCGTTTGTCAGGTTAGAGTATTCTACGACCGGCGAATTCGGGGCATATTCTACCGTAGCGCCGCCGGCGCCGGTAATCATTGCCTGTGGTGCGACCGGGACATATAATTATACCTGGCAGGTGCCATCTGTCCTCTCCGTGGCCTGCCGGGTCAAGGTGTCTGATAGTGCCGATACAGCGGTCTATGGACTTTCTCAGCCAACAGACTTCACCGTAAAGGGCAAATTAGAGGTTACCGCTCCGATAAGTAGCGACATCTGGGCGGTGGGTGATACTGATAAGATTATTAAATTTAAGGTTACCGGCAACATCGGCGATGCCAGGATAGAGTATCTGGATAATACCAGTACCTGGCAGCCAATTACCACAAGTTTCCCCGCTACGGCCGGCATAGAAAATTCGTATCAATGGTCAAGCGGGGTGGCGGACGTAATCACAACTACTGCCAGAATCAGAGTGAGGCCGGTGATTGCTGAGCGGGCTGACCCGTCGGAATCACCGCTCTTTACCATAAAGACTAATATTAATGTATACAAACCGGCGCTTAATGACTCGGTCTATGTCTATCATCCGACCTATCAGCCGACTAAATACCCGATTACATACACATATACCGGCACGGTTACCAATGTCAAATTCCAGTATTCAGCCAACGGCGATGCCGGTCCGTGGACGGATATCGGGACGGGCTTTACTAACGGCGATGGCACCGGGCAATATAACTGGGAGGTGCCGAATGTGATTACTTCCACCGCTAAGGTAAAGGTACTGGATAATGATGCCAACCATCCGGCGGCCGAGGGCAAATCCCAGCAATTCCTGATTAAAGGTAGACTGATTGTGGCTTATCCGTCCGCGGGCGATGCGGTAACGTATCAGGATAATATTGCCATTAGTTGGACCGCGGTCGGGTCTTTTACGCCGGTTAAAATAGAGTATTATGACGGCACCAGTTGGGTTACGCCGGAGATTACTTCCAGCGCGGCCAGTGTTTCAGGGACAAATAACTCATATCCTTGGAATATACCGGATAAGGATTCTGATACCTGCAAGATAAGGGTTTCATCAACCGACTGGCAAAATATCTCTGCGGAAGGCGGCGTATTCCGGATAAAGGGTAAGGTGCAGGTAACCACGCCGGCCGGCGGTGAAGTATATGTGATAGGCCAGAACCCGGTTATCAGTGGCACGAAATCAACCTCGGTAAGCGCAATTAAGTTAGAGTATTATAATGACGGTTCGGTTTCTCCAGGCTGGGAGACAGTAGTAACGAGTTATGCCGTAGCGCCATTGACCACCTGGAGTTACAGCGGCTGGACCGTACCGGATAAGATAAGCGCCGACCCGTTCAGCCCGGCCGCCAAGATAAGGATAACTGATGTGACCGTGGCAGGTTATTCGGATGTGACTTCTACCAGCAATAGTTTTAAGGTAATAGGCAGTTTCACCATTACCTATCCAGATGCAGTCGCAACCTGGGGTGTAGGGGAACCAAGACCTATTACATGGACGACCAACGGTTCAATCAGTAAGGTCAATATCCAGTGGAGCATTAATGGTGTTACCTGGACTAACTTTGTGACTAATTACGACAATAACGGCAACGGCACCACCGCTATCGGCATTACCGTGCCCGATGCCATCACCAACACTTTCAGGGTACGTGTTGCTGCCAATACGGATAGCACGGTCTATAAGGACTCGCCTAATTTTGTGGTCAAAGGCAGATTCCTGATGACCCAGCCGATTTCTACAACCAAGTGGTTGGTAAATAATCAGGAGGATATTAAGTGGGATGTCTGGGGAACAATCAGTAAGGTAAATATATATTACTGGAATCAAACTATCCCTGACTGGGTTAGTATTACAACTAACGCCCCGGCCACCAATACAGTCACTACAGGACAATACCTCTGGACCATCCCGAACCTTATCAGAGATGACATTAAGGTGAAGGTGGAGAATGTAGATGACACTTCGGTGGTAAGAGAATCGGACCCGTTTAAGATAAGAGGAAAAGTGCATATAGATGTTCCTAATGGCGGGCAGGTGTATTATGTCTATGACACGGTTGACCAGCCGACCAAGAGCCCGATACAATTCACGATAACCGGTTCAATAACCACTGCGCTTAATTTAGAATATTCTATCGATGACGCTGTCTGGAATCCGATAGCAACCACAACCGTAGCCAGCGCCGGAGTATATACTTATCAGTGGGAAGTGCCTGGCACAGTACCAACAAATATTTGCAAGACCGTTAAGGTCAGGATAGTAGATACGGCGGTTGAGGGTGAAATAGACCCTTCTGATGCCAATTTTGAGATAAGGGGCAAGATATTTGTAACCGGTCCGATTACCACCACGGTCTGGGCAGTAGGCGAGATTGGAAACAGCATCGTCTGGACCTCCGTAGGTAACATCGGCAGTGTAACCCTGCAGTATCTCAAAGACATCACCTGGACGAATATAACCACGGTTGCCAGTAATGACGGTACGAACAATTACCTCTGGTCGGCCGGGGTAGCGAATGCCATATCCAGTGCGGCGAAGATACGGGTCGTGCCTGACCCGGCATTTGACCGTGCCAGCCCGGCCGAATCGCCCGCATTCAGTATCAAAAGCACGATCACGGTGGGTAGCCCGATGGCCAATGCGGTCCTGCTGGTAGATAGTACCACTCCGATAACCTGGACATATACCGGGACAGTAAGCAAGGTGAATATAGAGTTCAATATCAATGAGGAGGTCACCTGGACGGCGGTTGCCACAGCCGATACCGCGGGCAATGGGACCGGTAGTTATGACTGGAAAGTGCCCAATGCCATCTCAACCAATGTCAATATCCGGATATCGGATGCGGATGCGGGACATCCGGCTGGGACAGTAGAAGGCCCGACCTTCAATATCAAGGGCAAATTGACTGTGGGCGCACCTATCTCAACCAGCGAGTGGACCACGGGAGAGTCCAGGGCTATTACCTGGACCGCTAATGGTGGACCGTTTAATATCAAGTTGGAGCTGTCTACCGATGACGGTCTCAGCTGGGAAGCAACACCGATAGTTGCATCATACGGAAGCGTCAGCGGGACCAACACCTATACCTGGAACCCGGTCTGGGACCGGGTATCATCCAAATGCAGGATAAGAATCTCACCCACTCAAACGTGGCAGAGTATCTCTGATGTAAGCCCGCAGTTTAAGATAAAGGGTCTGCTAACAGTAACCGCGCCATCAATGGCCGGTCAATCCGGATACCTGACAATCGGACAGAACCCGAGCATAACGGGTACCAAGTCCACAGCGGTAACCAGCATCAAGATAGAATACTACAATGATAGCGCGATACCGGGCTGGGAAACACTTATAGCAAGTCATGGGGTCGGGGTAGGCACGACCTGGAGTTATGGCTTGTGGACCGTGCCGGACAAGATAAGCGCCGACCCGTTAAGCCCGGCTGCCAAGATAAGGGTAACCGATGTTACTGATGCCGGTATCACTTGTTCTTCTGAAAGCGGCACATTCAAGGTGTGTGGTAGTTTCACGGTAACCTATCCGCCGGCACTGACCGTCTGGTTGGTAGGCGAATCAAGACCGATTACCTGGACGACCAACGGTTCCATCAATAATGTCAATGTCCAGTGGAGCAAGGACGGCGGTTCTAACTGGACGACCTTTAGCAACGGCACTAATGTTTCTAATAACGGCAACGGCACCACGGCACTGACTATTACCGTGCCTGATGCGATAGCCAACACCTTCAAGGTCAGGGTGGTGGCCTCCGGTGACAGTACTGTTTGGGCATCATCACCTAATATAGAGGTCAAGGGCCGGCTCCAGATAACCGCGCCGATAGCGACAACCATCTGGCGCGTGGGTAATCAGGAATATATCACCTGGGATGTCTGGGGAACAATCAGTAAGGTAAATATATATTACTGGAACCAGACTATCCCTGACTGGGTTAGTATCACGACTAATGCCCCGGCCACCAACACGCCGACCACGGGACAATACCTCTGGACCATCCCGAACCTTATCAGAGATGACTTTAAGGTGAAGGTGGAGAATGTAGATGACAGTTCGGTGGTAAGAGAATCGGACCCGTTTAAGATACGGGGTAAGGTTCAGGTCAATAACCCCAACGGCGCAGAGGTCTATTATGTCTATGACTCGGTAGACCAAACTACCAAATACCCGATCACCTACACCGTTACCGGCGCTATCAGCCAGGTAAAGATAGAGTATTTACAAAGCGGGATAACCTGGACCTTGATTAGCACAACTAATGCAACCGGGCTCTGGATGTGGGAGGTGCCGGGTGCTGCGGCGGATATCTGCAAGGCCGTCCGGGTGCGGGTTACAGACAATATTAACTCCGATACGGCTGATGACTCCAATGCCGATTTTGAGATAAGGGGCAAGATATTTGTAACCGGTCCGATTACCACCACGGTCTGGGCAGTAGGCGAGATTGGAAACAGCATCGTCTGGACCTCCGTAGGTAACATCGGCAGTGTAACCCTGCAATACCTCAAAGCAGGGAGTTGGTATGATATCACAACGGTTGCCAGTAATGATGGTATTAATAGTTATCTCTGGGTAGCCCCGGGAGTGGCAGATGCTATCTCAACCGCGGCTAAGGTCAGGGTCAAACCGGATGAGACATTTGACCGGGCTAATATTGCCGAATCACCGGCATTCACTATCAAGACGACCATAACAATAGGCAAACCAACTGCAGGCGAATCGCTCTTTGTGGATAACACCTACACCATCACCTGGACATATACCGGCACGGTTAGTCAGGTAAAGATAGAATACAATAAAAATGATGAGGTAACCTGGACGCAGGTGGCATTGGTTACAGCCAGTCAGAAGTTCTATGACTGGCAGGTACCGGATGCGATATCGGATAATGTCAATATCAGGATATCAGACAATGATGCCGGTCATCCACCTGCCACAGTAGAGAGCGGGCAATTCTATATTAAGGGGCAGGTAACTGTTGGCGCGCCTGCATTCGGGGCTGAATGGACTTATAATGAATCAAGGAATATTACATGGACCGCAAACGGCGGACCGTTTGATGTCAGGATAGAATTATCCACCAATAACGGCGGCAGTTGGGAGGCCACACCCATTGTTGCCTCATACGGCAGCGTCAGCGGCACCAATACTTATCCCTGGAACCCGGTCTGGGACAGGGTCTCAGCACAGTGCAAGGTAAGAGTCAAGTCAACTGGTGACTTGCAGAATATCTCTGATGAGTCAGAGGTATTCAAGATAAAGGGTCAATTGCAGATTGGGTATCCGGCAGGCGGAGAGGTGTTCGTGGTCAATAGCAGCCCGACGATTACCGGGACTAAATCAACCGCGGTGCGATATATCAAGATAGAGTGTGATTATGATGACACGGCGCCGGGCGACTGGGTAACGCTGGCAGCCAGTTATGATGTCGGAGCAGGCACGACCTGGAGTTATGGTGGCTGGACAGTGCTTGACCGGATTAGCGCCAATCCGCTGGGCCCGGCTGCCAGGATACGGGTTACCGATGTGACCGATGCCAGCATCACCAATGTCATTGCAACAAGTAATAACTTTAAGGTCATCGGAGGATTCACAGTAACCTATCCGACTGCAGGCACGACCTGGCTGGTGGGCGAATCTCGTCCGATAACCTGGACGACCAATGGAGCTATTAATGCGGTTAATGTTCAGTGGAGCAAGGACGGCGGTTCTAACTGGACGACCTTCAGCAACGGCGCTAATGTGCCCAATAACGGCAACGGCACGACCGCGCTGACCATCACCGTGCCGGATGCCATCACCAATACCTTTAAGGTCAGGGTGGTGGCATTCAGCGATGACACGGTCTGGGCCGCCTCGCCTAATATTGAGGTCAAAGGCCGGCTCCAGATAACCCAGCCCATAAGCACGACCAAGTGGCTGGTGGATAACCAGGAAGAGATTAAATGGGATGTTTACGGGTCAGTATCAAGTGTCAATATAGATTATCGGACGGGTCTGTTACAACCTTGGGTTTCTATAACCACGACCGCGCCGGCGACTTATACATCCGGGGCAGGGCGTTATGGCTGGACGATACCTAATGTTATCGGTGATACTCTGCAGGTCAGGGTAGTCCAGAGTAATGACAGCGCCGTAGAAAGTATCTCAGCCCAGTACCTTAAGATAAGAGGTAAGGTACAGATAAATAATCCTAACAATGGTACCGAGGTATATTATCCTTATGATGCGGTTTACCAGACCACCAAATACCCGATAACCTACACTGTTACCGGTTCAGTATCACAGGTGAGATTGGAATACTGTCCGGATGGGGTAGCCGGGCCCTGGACCCAGATAACGCTGGTTGATACACCGGTTTCCGGGACCTCCACCTATCTGTGGGAGGTGCCCGGGGCATTAACCGATATCAAAAAGACGGTGAGAGTCCAGATAGTGGATACGACGGCCGATGGAGAATCGGACTATTCCGATGCCAACTTTGAGATAAGGGGTAGAGTGACGGTAACCAGTCCGGATGCCAGCGCAACCTGGGCGGTCGGAGAGACCGGTCGGACGATTAACTGGGATGGCGTGGGCAATATCGGTAATGTTACATTAGAGTATCTAAAAGGCGTCAGTTGGTATTCTATAGCCACGGTAGCCAGTTCCAATGGGCCGAATAGTTATCTCTGGAATGCCGGGACGCCACCTTATGTAGCGGATGCGATATCAACGGCCGCCAAGATACGGATAGTTCCGGACCCTGCATTTGGCCGTGCCATTACTGACGATTCAGACCCGTTTACTATCAAATCAACATTAATGCTCGGTAAACCCACGGCCGGTGAATCGCTTTATGTGGATAATAGTTATACTATTACCTGGACCTATACGGGCACGGTTACAAATGTCAAGTTGGAATACAACATCAATGACGAGGTAACCTGGACTAATATAGCAACGGTATCGGCTGGTGCGGTAGGGCAGGGTTCATATGACTGGACCGTGCCCAATGCCATTTCAAGCAATGTCAATCTCAGGATATCAGATGCGGATGCGGGTCATCCGGCTGCCACTGTTGAGGGGGTCCAGTTCTTTATCAAGGGGCAGATAACGATTGGTTCGCCGGCGCTGGATGCGGAATGGACCAAGGGCGAATCACGGGCCATCACCTGGACGGCCAATGGCGGTCCATTCCCGGTCAAGATAGAGTTATCCACCAATAACGGCGGCAGTTGGGAGGCCACACCTATTCTGGGGGCATATACCAGTGTCAGCGGGACAAATAGTTGGACCTGGAATCCGGTCTGGGATAGGGTTTCGTCACAGTGTAAGATTAAGATATCATCTACTGATGGGTGGCAAAATATATCAGGATTAAGTAACTCATTTAAGATAAAGGGCACGGTGACTGTCGGGTATCCGGCCGGTGGCGAGACATTTGTGGTTAATAACAATCCGACGATAACCGGTACCAAATCAGGCGCGGTGACTGCCTTTAAAATAGAGGTTGATTATGACGACACGGCGCCGGGCGACTGGGTAACGTTAGCGGCCAGTTATGCGGTGGTCTCGGGCTCTGCGACCTGGAGTTATGGCGGCTGGACCGTGCTGGACAGAATCAGCGCCAATCCGTTAAGCCCGGCCGCCAGGATACGGGTTACCGATGTGACCGATGCCAGTATTACCAATATTATTGCGATAAGTAATAATTTTAAGGTAAAGGGTGCCATAAGTGTGTCATCGCCGGCTTTCCCGGATGAGTGGTTGGTTGGCTCAAGCCAGACCATCACTTGGAGCGCTACTGGTTCAGTTAGCCCGGTTAATATTTATTACTCAACAGATGATTTTGCCACTATAACTAAGACGATAGCCACGAATGTTTTGGCTGGTTCTGGGACAAGGATTTATACCTGGCCAGCAGTGGCAGACAATATTACCTCTGGTTATACGGTGAAGGTAAAGGTCTGTGCTTCCAATGACCAGGATGATGTAAAAGGCGTAAGCAGTATCTTTAAGATAAAAGGTGCGATAGAAGTACGGGAGCCATCCAATCCTGGGATAGAATTAGAGGTCGGCAGTGCCTATACGATTACCTGGAGAACCACCGGCCAGCCCAAGAATGTCAGGATAGTATATTATACTGATATTATACCGGAAACTGAAATAGTTGCCTCAACTCCGGCTACATATGTTCCGATTGCGGGTGTTACTTATGAGGGCAGATATCCTAATTGGGTCGTTCCGCCCGCTGTTTCCAAGCAGGCCAGGATAAAGATATATGATAAAGATGATAACACCGTCTATGATATATCCGATAATGTCTTCAGGATAAAAGCCAAGATAACCGTTACCAGCCCGAATACAGGTAACGAAGTCGGTATAGTCGGAGCCGACCCAGGATTATCCATCTCGTGGGCAATCACAGGTACTGCGACCAATGTTAAACTGGAGTATACGGTTAATAATGGTTTAACATGGACTAATATTGCCACCGTAGACGCAGGCGCCACGCCTTATAACTGGGTTATACCGGATGTGACTGGAATTATTTCTAATAACTGCCGTGTTCGGGTGACCGATGCCGATGCCGGCGAAACTGATATATTGGATATTTCGGACAACCTTTTCAGGATAAGAGGTAAACTTAATCTTGATACGCCTAATGTGGCCGCAGATTTTGAGGTGGGCGATACAGTGGTATTCCAGTGGACCGCCACCGGACCGATTGCGCAGGTTAATATCCTCTATTCAACCGATGACTTTGCAACCGTCACCAAGACATTATTCAGCGGACTGGCATCAGGTTCAGGGACAAAGACCCAGAACTGGACAATACCAAATGATTTTGCCGACCTAACTACTTCAAGAATCATCAGATTCAAAGTGGTAGATTCGTCAGATAGCGCGGTTTATGACAATTCTGATGCGATGTTCAAGATAAAGGGTAAATTCCAGGTAATTGACCCGAATTCCAGCAACCTGACCTGGCTGGTGGGCGAATTAAGAACCATCACTTGGACTACCACCGGCAAGATTGCGTCCGTGAATGTGCAGTACAGCAAGGACGGCACCACAAACTGGACGACCTTCAGTAATGGTAGTGGCGTGCCTGACAATGCGGCTGGTAGCGGTTTAGGAACCACGGCGCTAATCGTTACCGTGCCAGATGCGATAAGTCCAACCTTCCGGGTGCGGGTGGTTAATCAGGTAGACACCGCAGTTGCCGACCCTTGCGATTATGATATCAGGATAAGAGGCCGGTTACAGATATATGACCCGATTGCCACGACCAAGTGGCTTGTAAGTAATCAGGAATTTATTAGATGGAATGTCTATGGCTCTATTCCTACGGTAAATATTGAATACCAGGATGCCCTTGTGCCGGGTTGGATTCCGATAACCACCTCAGCACCGGCCACAAACACCCCGACCACCGGACAATACCTGTGGGCAATTCCTAACTTTATCAAAGATTCTGTCCAGGTCAGGGTGGTGCAGAGTGACGATGCGGCAGTATTTAGCGAGTCAGCCCAGTTTAAGATAAGAGGTAAAGTCAGGATAGATACGCCAAACGGCGGAGAAACATATTATCCGTATGACGCAGTTTATCAGACGACTAAATACCCAATAACCTACACGGTTACCGGTTCGGTATCACAGGTAAGACTGGAATATTGTCCGGATGGCGTGGCAGGTCCGTGGACGGTCATAGCGCTGATTAATCCGCCTTCCGCAGGTACTTATACTTATATGTGGGAGGTGCCGGGGGCTTTGAATGATATAAAGGAAACCGTGCGAGTTCAGATAGTGGATACTATGGCTAACGGAGAATCTGATTACTCGGACAATCCATTTAAGATTAAGGGTATAATGCAGGTTAGTGAACCACCTGATGCAGACGGTGTTTGGGAGGTTGGTCAATCAGGCACAATTCTGTGGAGTGTGGTTGGAGCAGTGGGTGATGTAACCTTGCAGTATCTCCAACCGGCTGATGGATTCTGGTATGATATTGCAAGCGTTTCAACCACATCGGGCGCCAATAGTTATGTCTGGGGTAGTGTGGCGGATGCGATAACCTCAACCGCGCGGGTGCGGGTAAAACCAGTGATTTCAACTAAGGCGGATATCGCCGTTTCTAACCCATTTAAGATTAAAGGACGCGTTTTAGTAACCGCTCCGACTCTTGGATATGTGGCTAAGGTGGGCGAGAGTTGCCCGATTTCCTGGGTGATTTCCGGGACGATGAATACGGTTACTCTTCAGTATAAAGTCGGGATAGATGCCTGGCAAGATATAACTACTGTGCCCGCCGGACTACTCGGCGGAACATATAACGGCTGGACTACACCGGATAGGATTTCAACCAATGTCCGGGTTAGGGTCTTTGATACCTCTGTGCCGGAGGCATTTGACGACTCCGACCAGTTTGAGATACGCGGCAAACTTCATCTGGATTATCCGTCTGATAGCGGGCTACCGGACTGGGTAATATTCGGAACTTACCCCATCACCTGGACGGCTTATGGCACTATTAATCAGGTAGAATTAAGATATGACCTTAATAATGGCAATGGACCGGACGGTAATCCGGATACGGGGGATGAATATCTAAATGTAATTACTACAACCGCTTCAGGCGCGCTAACGCATGACTATTACTGGACTGTGCCGGATATTGCATCGGCTAATACCCGTATCAGGGTCGTGGATGTAACTAATTCTGCCGTGAAAGACGAAAGCGATTACCCGTTTAGAATCGCTGGTACTATTACTGTAGAATACCCGGGCACTGGCAATGTCTTTACCGTAGGCGACCCTATCGTGATTACCGGCACCAAAAGCAGCGGTGTTACTCAGGCGGATATCCAATACTGGAATGGCAACTTGAGTCAATATGTATCTGTGGCAATATCCGCTTCTATCGGAACCGGTTTGACCTGGTCGTATAACTGGATTGCGCCTGACTGCCTCATGGGCGACCTACGTATCAAGGCAATATTCTCCGAAGATACAACCATCTTTGACATCGGCGACCAGTTCCGCGTCAAAGGTAACCTTACCCTCGGTCGGCCAAACGGCAACGAAGTCTTCACGGTCGGCACAACCGAACCGATTACCTGGACAATGATGGGCTCTATAATCAATGTCAATCTCTATTATTCACTGGATAATTTCGTTTCGTCGTCTAGGACCATCGCGACCGACCTTAGCGCCGTGGCCGGTTCATACAACTGGCCGGTGCCCGATGATATTACCGCCGGCTACAGCGTTAAAATTAGAATAACGGACTCTGCTTATGAAATAGGCACCTATGACGACAGTAATAATCCATTTAAGATAAGGGGCAAAACCGAGGTTCAACCGATTACATGGACGGTTACCGGCTCAATCCAGAAAGTAAGACTAACATATACCTATGGTGAACCGGATGGCCGGACAACTGAGATAGAAATCACTCCCGACACGGCGGGAACAACTACAGGCAATACCGGCGTATACCTCTGGACCGTTCCGAACCTGATTACATCAAAAGCCAGAATCAAGGTTTATGATAAAAACGATAATAATACCTGGGATGAAAGCGATAATACCTTTAAGACCAGAGGCAATATCACGGTTGGTTCGCCCAACGGCAACGAGGCTTGGTTGGTTGGCGTGGAATATCCGATTACCTGGACCACAGTAGGACCGATTGCCAATGTGGGCATTCAGGTATCCATAGACCCGGCGCATTCTACATGGGAAACACTGGTTACTTCTACTGCTGCCGCGGCTGGTGTCTATACATGGACAGTATTAGACCGTATCTCGGCTACCGCACAAATCCGCGTCCTTGATGCCGCCGATGCAACCGTCAGGGATGATTCTAATAACGACTTCAGGATTAGGGGTCGGTTCAATGTCGTCTATCCTAATGGCGGTCAGATATTTGTAGTCGGCCAGACTAATGTTCCGATTACCTGGACTTCCACCGGCACGATGGATACCGTCAAGATAGAGTATTCCAGGGATGACTTTAATAGCGATATTAATACCATTATTGCCTCAACCGAGAATGATGGCAGTTACCCCTGGCCGGTTATTCCTGACGCGATTGTGTCAACCATGGCTGTAAAAATCAGGGTTTCTTCTACCACTGACTACGGCGCACGAGACGACTCCGACAGCGGATTCAAGATAAGGGGCGATTTAAACGTCCTTGTCCCAAATAACCCGGGTATTGTCTGGACTGTAGGTGAACAGAGAGTTATCCAGTGGAGCAAGACCGGCTCCATCAGCCAGGTGGAACTAAGATATTCCGATGATAATTTTGGGACTTATAACTCCATAAGTATTACTAATGCCGCGGCACTCTCTTATACCTGGACCGTGCCGGATGCGATAGGCGTAACCCCCAAGATGAAGATTCGGATTCTGGATGTTGCGGACAGCACGGTCTATGACGACTCTGATAACGCCTTTAAGATAAAAGGCAATATTACTATCGGTTCGCCTAAGATAAACGATATATTCACGGTCTATCACGCCAGTTATTACCCGACCACGCATCCGATTACCTGGACACTAACCGGCACTATAAATAATGTCAAGATAGACTATTCTAAAGATAATTTTGCCACCAGTTGGCCGGTTGTTGCTTCTACTTCTGGTCCGGCCGGTCTATATAATTGGCCGGTGCCCGATGACATATCGTCAACCGTGCGTATCAGAATATACGATGCGGCTGATTCAACGGTCTATGTTGACTCGGATACTTTCTATATAAAGGGTAAGTTGTTTGTTACCGCGCCTCTGGCCGGTAATGCTTGGAAGGTCGGCTCTTCGCAGAATATCCAGTGGAACACCACGGGTACTATTGCCAGCGTTAAACTTGATTACTTATCGCCGGCAGTGAACGATTGGATTAACATTACACCATCAACTACTAATACCGGTATCTTCGGCTGGTTGATACCGAATGATATTACCTATAGTAATAATGTTATTGTTCGCGTAATCAATCTATCAGACCCTAATGTTTATACCGATTCCGGTGGCTTTAAGATAAGAGGCGATTTTATAGTTGCCCAGCCCAACAGCGGTGCAGAAATATGGGAGGTCGCGACCAACCAGGTTATATCCTGGACCACCACCGGCACAATCAATAACATAGACCTGCTCTATTCAACCGATAACTTCGGCCCGAATACCTGGACCATCTTCACCAATACGCTCAATAGCAGCCCTTACAACTGGGCTGTGCCTGATAATGTTTCAAATAGCGTCCGGGTCAGGGTGCGCGATACCAATGACCCGAATCTGGTCTATGACGATTCCAATAACGACTTTTCTATTGTCGCCCGGATGCAGGTAACCAAGCCGTCAGCCGGTGAGAAATGGCAGGTGGGTGAAAAATACAGCGTAAAGTGGAAATGTTGGGGAACCGTGCCGAATGTCAA
Organism: Planctomycetota bacterium; assembly: GCA_016208805.1. GTDB lineage: Bacteria > Planctomycetota > MHYJ01 > JACQXL01 > JACQXL01 > JACQXL01. Next base: position 29,892 of record JACQXL010000073.1, read on the forward strand.
GATTGATTATTCTGTTGCGCCGCCGTTCACGGTCTGGAAACCGGTCATCGCGTCATATGTTAACAACGCCAGCAATGACGGGCTGGTAGAAGGTTCATATGAATGGACTATACCTGATGATATTTCAGAAACGGTTATTGTCCGTGTGGCGGATACCCGTTATCCATCACTGGTCTATGCCGATTCAGGACAATTCAAGATTAAGGGCGCTGTCAGAATCACCGCTCCGGTTCTTGATGATGTCTTCTATGTCTATCATCCGACCGCGAACCCGAATCCACATAATATTGTCTTCAGCGTAACCGGCACAGGAGTTGGCGCGGTTAAGATACAATATTCCAAAGACAACTTCGCCACCACGCCGACCCTTATCGCAACTATGGCAACGGTTCAGGGTGTTAATACTTATCAGTGGCAGGTGGACGATGCGATTGGCATAAATGTCAAAATCAGGGTAGAAAAGGAAACCGACTCCGAGACCATGGTTGATTCTGAATTCTTCATGATTAAGGGTAAATACACAGTAACCGCTCCGGGACCAGGCGCCTATATCGTCGGCTCTACCACTGCTATCCAGTGGATATCCTCCAGTACCATTTTTAATGTCAAGTTAGAATACTGGTCGCAGTCGGCCGGGAATTATGTGGTTATCCCCGGTGCCGGCAATATCCCGAACACCGGCTCATATTCCTGGCAGATACCCGACGACATCACCGCGGTTAACAATGTCAAGGTCAAGGTTTCTAATGCCGCTGACTCTTCAAGTTATGACGAAAGCGATGTTTCCTTTAAGATACGCGGCGATTTTGCCGTCCTGTTCCCTAATGCCGTCATAGACACCCTCCGGGTCGGCGAGGCCACGCCGGTCTCCTGGACCACCACCGGCAACATTCAGTATGTCAAGCTGGAATATTCCACTGATGGTGGAACTACCTGGATTGACCCGCCCATAGAATCCAACCTCTTCCCTAACCCAAATACATATATTTGGACTGTGCCGGATGCCATTACGACTACCGCCCGCTTCAGGGTGGCTGATGTGGCTGACCCAACCGTCTATGATATCTCTAACAATAACTTCAGGATTATGGGCAAGATTACGGTTAATCAACCTTCAGGTTCTGGTATTGTCTGGGTGGTCGGCACGAGCCAGAAGATTCGCTGGACCACCACCGCAACTATACCACGGGTTAAAATAGAATGGTCTGAAACCGACTTCTCCACGGTTTATTCCAGCACAGAGGTAGATTGTGGTCCGGCCGGCGTCTATGAGTATGACTGGACCATCCCCGGCCGGCGTCTATGAGTATGACTGGACCATCCCGATGGCAATGCTCAGACCCCATTCCAACTGGAAGGTCAGGATTTCGGATATCAGATATCCGTATCCGGCGGTATATGATGATTCTAATAACGGCTTCAAACTCCGGGGTGATTTCGCCTGGCTCAATCCAGTCGGTAACGAAATATGGGCTGTCGGCGACCCCAGAACCATCTCCTGGACCACCACCGGTCCAATCAATAACGTCAAGCTCCAATATACCAGAGACAACTGGGGTAGCGTTCGTAACATCCTGACCAATGCAGATACCAATGATACGATGGCAAATGACGGATATTATAACTGGTCTGTGCCTGACTTCATCACCACGGATATCAGGGTAACGTTAAAGATTACCGATGCCAATGACCCGACGGTCTATAAACTTACTCCGATAATCTCACCAAACACCGGGACACTCAAGATTCGCGGTACACGGATATCAGGGTAACGTTAAAGATTACCGATGCCAATGACCCGACGGTCTATAAACTTACTCCGATAATCTCACCAAACACCGGGACACTCAAGATTCGCGGTACGCTCTCAGTTAGTGAGCCGGCGGCCGGACGCATCTGGCTGTATAACACCAGCCAGAATATCCTCTGGAATTCATTAGGTTCTATCAGTGCTGTCAAGCTGGACTATTCTAAAGATAATGGAACAACCTGGGTTACCCCGCCTATTGAAGCAGCCCGGGCAAATAATAATGGTCCTAATTCCTATTCCTGGCTTGTGCCTGATACGATTGTGCCTGATTTCAGATGTCTGATTCGTCTTACCGATGTGAGTGATTCTACTATATCCGCCACCTCTGGTGCATTCAAGATTCGTGGAGATATCTCCGCGGTCTTCCCAACTACCCCTGACCTTACTCTCTATGTGGGTGAATCCAGGACCATTACCTGGACAACATCAGGCACGATTCCTTTCGTTAAGATAGAGTATTCTATGAATGACGGGTCAAGCTGGGTTACGCCTCCTATCGCCGAGTCAACCAGTAATACTAATTCCTATCCCTGGACCGTGCCGGATGCGATTACTAATACGGTCAAGATTCGTGTGGCTGATGCAGCCGACCTTTCGGTCAATGGTGTCTCTATGAGTTTTAAGATTATGGGCAGGGTGCTGGTCAACCAGCCGTCGGATATCGGTCTTGCCTGGGTTGTCGGCACGACCCAGAAGATTCGCTGGACCACCACCGCAACTATACCACGGGTTAAAATAGAATGGTCTGAAACCGACTTCTCCACGGTTTATTCCAGCACAGAGGTAGATTGTGGTCCGGCCGGCGTCTATGAGTATGACTGGACCATCCC